>JAJQFX010000277.1 GCA_021200895.1 Clostridiales bacterium
CACTGGAAATTGATTTGTTGAACTGTGAAACTGTAATTGTTCAGAGGTTCCCTAGGCGTATTTCTACCAGATTGGAGACCTGGCAGCCATCGATTCCGGTCATTTGAAAGCATGTAGGCTTTTCCACATGACAGGGTATATTCATCGAATACGCTGTCCTCAAATGCGCCGTTTGTTCGCATGAGGTTCAGGAAGCCCAGAACCATGCGTGTAAAAGACGTAGATGGCTCGGAGGTCAATACACCAAGTTCATTTACAACCCGTTCCTGTACGGCGGAAGCGAGTTCCTCAATATCTTCAGGCGTAAAAGCGAGAACAGAGCAGTTTGATTTTTCGAGTGTCCGTCCAATTTTCCCTGCAAGCCCGTATTCCAACATGATTTCATATTTCAGGCGTTGCTCCACCTCATAAACAAGAATCTTCGCCTGCTGATCGGTACCCAGCTTCCGCTGCTCAACCATATCCTCATACGCATGTTTCCACGTCATGTTGGGTGCAATAAAGAAGCTGACAAATTCCTCTGGAGACATTTGCCTGTGCCAATACTGGATAAACCCATTCTGGAAGTCCAGAAGAGACTGCCCGGCTCCTTCAGTCTGACAGTAACGCTGTATTGCCGTTCGCAGACCAAAGCGCCAGGTTCTGGAGTTGAAGAATCCAGCACGATGGGCGGCGTCCTGAACATTGTCGGAAAATGCCAGCGTCTTTTTATCGTCATTGAATTTTGAAGCGAACAACTGAGAAATGCTTGTGCTGATCTCAGTAGCACTGCGCAAACCCATCAGGGAAAGGCCACGCCGACTTCCACAGAACGGACAAATATACTGCTTATGATCCTTGCTTCCGGACGTGCGAACTGGAGACGGAATCTGAACATCTATCATTTCTGCACCACATGCAGGACAGGAATCCGTTCCTTCGTCACCGATTTTTACTTGAAGACAGTCCGGACAAAGTTTCCCCGGAATCATCCCATTTAGTCTATCTTCATGAGGATGCGGAAACATCATAACGATTTTATCATCCGCGCGGAAGTACAAATTATAAAACGTATCCAGATTGACGATTGTGGCATTGTTTCGCTCATTTAAGATAGAAACCCAGCCTGTAGCACCACAGCCCCGGCAGTTAATAACCGGAAGGTACTGTTTGGCCTGTTGCTTGTTCAGATCATGTGCGATTTCATAGGAAACTGTCTCCGGGTCAACTTTTGCCACCAATCGACGCAATTCTCTCATCCACAACTGAACCTGGACATTGAGAAATGGGCGCAGTTTCCCCTCAGTGCCCGTTCGGGCATAAGAAATCAAGGCAAAGAGAGAATTGATTAAAATCTGAGCGTCCTCTGCTTCACTCAGTTCCGGATAGTGACTGGAAAGTTCTTCAGTAATTTTTGACGCCTGGCAATACTTTCCGCCGGTCAGACGAATGACTGACTGCATAAAGCTGTGACGCATCAGTAATTTTCCCAATTCGATGCGTCCGGCGTCTGTCATCACATCCAAAGAATAATCCGGAAACCATGCTTTTACAGCGGCACACAAATAAGATTCTTCATTATCTTCTTCTGCTAACCTGTCCAGCTCAGACAATTCTGCGGATGTTGGCATTGTAAATTCCGTAATTTCATTGTTGTCGAAAAATTCCGCAGCGCTGAGTCGGTCTTCCGTAACGATTGCATCCCGTTCAAAATACTCGCCAAAAATTTCAGATGCGTATTCCAGAATATCACCATTATTCTCTTCGGAGCCCATGGTAGCTGATGTGCCAATACAGCACAGATAGCCATCATATATTCCAAGGCGGCGTTTTAACCTACGTAGCAGGCAAGCCAAATCGGTACCCTGCGCACCGTCAAACGTATGCAGCTCATCTACAGCAATATATTTCAGTGTTTCTGAATCGTTATCACGCCAAAGCAAGGCATCCTTGGGGCGAACCAAAAGATAGTCCAGCATTTTATAATTTGTCAGCAAAATGTCCGGCGCACTGTTCAGCATCGTCTCATGGTCAGTAATAACTCCGTGCTCTGACATCATTCTGGCTGGCATTTTCTCCTGCCCACCAACATACATGCCAACGGTAACATTCCCTCTCAGTTCTTTGCTCTCATAAATTAGTTCTGCGATTCGTTTGGCCTGGTCCGCAGCAAGGGCGTTCATGGGGTAGATAATCAGCGCTTTGATGCCACGCTCGCCCCTGTGCTGATAGCAATATTCCAAAATCGGATACAGGAAGCACTCCGTTTTGCCGGAGCCAGTGCCGGTAGCAACCAGCGTTGATCTGCCATCATCTCCAACCAGTCGATCAAAGGCTTTCTGCTGATGTACATAGGGGAGATAGGCGGGATGAATTGCCTCAAAGCAGGTCGGCATATTTGCTGCCACCCGGAAAGGAAGGCGCACGGCAACATAAGGCTCATGATAAACAGAGCCTTTCTGCTCCAGCATCTTCTGAACCGAACCCTTAAACGGCTCGTTGGTCATGGGGCACGTGGTTTCTATATAGTCCCCAATGCCCTGTTCTAAGGAACCTCTGAACAATTACAGTTTCACAGTT
>JAJQFX010000021.1 GCA_021200895.1 Clostridiales bacterium
CAACAGACGATGTGACTTGATACCTGCTGAGACTGCCGCCCATGGCGGCTGGGTACGATTGCCGTTCCGCCCTCGCCGTTGGCGGGCGGAACGTGCAATTTTGTTATCCTTTGGTCGATGAAATCTGGCTGTACGGCTACATGATTCTCCTCAACCCCGGATAGATTACATCTTTCAGTTGATGACAGTGCCTTTCAGGGTAAGGAGGTGCGAAGCACCGGAAACGCCGCTTGACGGCGGAGGCAGACGGAACAGCCAACAGCCAACAGCTCCGCCCCGCAGGGGCGACTAGCCACTAGCCACTAGCCACTAACAACTACCTCAGCTCAGCGTCCCTTCCACCGCCCGCAGCACCCCGTTCCAGTCCGGGTGCTTTTGAATGTTATGGTAGCCGCTGGCGGCCAGGATGGCGGCCACGTCCTCCGCCTGGTCGTACCCCACCTCAAAGAGGAGAACGCAGGCTGACCGCATGGCCCCCTTCCACTGCTGGGCCACGCTGCGGTAGAAGTCCAGCCCATCCTCCCCGCCGTCCAGGGCCAGCCTTGGCTCGTAATCCCGAACGGAGGCGTCCAGCCCGGCGATGTCGCCGGAGCGGATATAGGGCGGGTTGCAGACGATGAGGTTAAAGTCCCAAATCAGCCGGGGCGGGGGCTGGAGGGCGTCGGCGGCGAAGGTGGTGATCTGCCCGCTGAGGCCGGTGCGGAGGGTGTTCTTCCGGGCCACGTCCAGGGTGTCCTGGTTCACGTCCGCCAGCACCACCCGGCAGTTCTTGCAGCGCTGGGCCACCGCCAGGCCGATGCAGCCGGTGCCGCAGCACAAATCCAGCACCCTGGCATGGTCTCCGGCCCGGGCAGCCAGTTCGATGGCCCGCTGGGCCACCGTCTCCGTATCGCTGCGGGGGATGAGGGTATCGGGCGTCACCAGCAGGTTCAGCCCCATGAAGTCCCACTCCCCCAGGATGTAAGCCAGCGGCTCCCCGTCCAGGCGGCGCTGCACCAACCCCCGCAGCCGCTCCTCCAGCTCCGGGGTGGCGTACAGCTGCAAGCTGGCGAAAAACTCGTCCTTCCCCTTGCCGGAGGCGAAGCAAATCAGCTCCCTGGCCTCCAGCTGGGCCGCCTCCACCCCGGCCAGCCGCAGCTTTTGGCGGGTGTCCAGGTACAGGTTATTGTAGGTTTTCAGCATGGGCAACGCCTTCCTTCTCCGCGCAGCCGCCTTACCAGGCGTCCTGCCCCTTTTTCTCCGGCAGCACCGCCTTCAGCGAGGCAATGCCCACCTCTATCATGGAATCATCCGGTTCGTTGGTGGTAAAATTCTGCATCCACAGGCCGGGGGCGATGAGGAAACGGGTCAGGGCGTTGTCATGTCCGCCGGCGTAGCGGTTAAACTCATAGCTGACCCCCACGATGATGGGCAGGCTCAGCAGCTGGAGCAGGATACGCACCAGCACGTTGGGGGGCGTGATGAAGGTGAACATCACCGCATGAACCAGGATGGCCAGCGCCACCACCACGAACAGGAAGCTGGTGCCGCATCTGGGGTGATGCCGGGGCATTTTGCGGACGTTCTCCACCGTCAGCTCCAGCCCCCGCTCGTAGCAGAAGATGGTCTTATGCTCTGCGCCGTGATAGGCGAAGACCCGCTTCATCTCCTCCATTCGGGAGCAGAGCACCAGATACCCCAGGAACACCGCAATGCGGATGACCCCTTCCATCAGGCTGACGGCCAGCTTGTTCATGGGGATGAGCTTCCCCAGCAGGTTCGTCAAAACGGTGGGCAGCAGGAAGAACAGCCCCACCGAGAAGCACACCGCCAGCACCACGGCGAAGTAGACCACGAACTTGGACAGGGCCTCGCTGCCGAACCTCCGCTCGACCCACTGCTCCAGCTTGGTGGGCTGCTCCTCTTCCTCCTCCGGGTAGAACTCGGCGGAGTACATCAGTGCCTGAACGCCCTTCACCATGGAGTCCATGAAGTTGACCACGCCCCGGATGAAGGGCACGCCCAGGATGGGGTACCGCTCCTTGATAAGGTGCAAGTCCTCCACCTTCTCCTCCAGGCCGCCGTCTGGGCGGCGGACGATGATGGCCTGCTTTTCCGGCCCCCGCATCAGGATGCCTTCCAGCAGGGCCTGTCCGCCGATGGATGTGCGAAATTCCCCTTCAGCGGGGGAGGATGATTTGCTCATAGGGATGCTCCTTTTTGTCTATACTATCAAACATTTGTTCGGGATGCAAGGGGGAGTTTTAGTGGCTAGTGACTAGTGGGTAGTGGCTAGTGTAACCCCTCCGCCTCCCCTTTCAGGGCAATGTCATCAATTTAAGGTTTTGCTTTCGCTTTCCTAAAGAAAAATGTGTTTCCGCATTAAAAATCAGATTAGCACGACCGATGGAAACGCAGAATGTTACCCAGCCGCCATGGGCGGCAGTCTCAGCAGGTATCAAGTCACATCGTCTGTTGCCTGCGCTGCCACGGAACGGCAGGGACAAGGCGAAGCCGCCAGTGGGATAGGGGGAGGGTTCTTAGGGAGGGGCAAGGCCCCGAAGCCCCTCCCTA
>JAJQFX010000189.1 GCA_021200895.1 Clostridiales bacterium
CCTCCTTTGTAAAACTCGTGGTCGGCTGGGGCAGAGCGCCCCACCGATGCCACATTTTTCATCGACTACATGTAGTCGATGTAGTTACTCTGTTGTGGATAATTGCTCTAATTTTGCGTCTTTTTTGGCTTTTTCAGGCGAGTTGCGTCCCGTTTATGCTTCTGAAAACAGCAAATCTTATCATCCATCTCGTCTTTTGATTTTATTTTGCGTTTATTTCGCTCTAATGAAAACTCGTATTCGTTGTTCAGAAATATTGTGTTGCCCCTGATTTTTTCATCGGATACATGTAGTCGATGTTGCTTACTTCTTACTATACAGCAGGCCGCGGAGGCGTTGGACTTCCGCTCTCAGTTCCTCGTTTTCCGTCTCAAGTTTCCTGATCCTCCTGTCTTTTGCCTGTATGATCACATCTTTCGACTGGGCAGTCTTATCGTACTTCGCGCGACGGTTAATCTCATGGTTGACACCTGCCTCGCGATTTTTTTCAATCACCTTACGGATTGATGGCTCATCATAAAGGAAGCTTCGTGACACGCCGCTTTTCGTGCTGACGCTGCTGAAAGTGATTGCCTTATTGGCTGCCTCAAGTTCCTTTATCGCGTCTTTCGCTTTCTGTAGCGCTTCCGATTTCCTATGCTCCCAACTCTCCCGGAGGCCTTTCTGCTTATCTGGCATTGTTGTCCTCCCGAAGTTTTCCGTTCTTATGGACGATTCCTTCTTCTCTGATCCGTGAAAGCATTTCCCTCAGCTTCTCCAGACGGGCACGGTTCTTTTCCTCCCAGTCAGTCCTGCCAATCTCCCTGGCTTTCGCCATCAGTTCTTCCAGACGAGCGATTTCTGCCTCGTATTCCGGGATGTTGTCACTGCATGAGCAGAAGTTCGCGCATTTCAGGCACGGGTTCATCTGCTGGCGGCAGGAAAGCTTCGCCGGGGAGAAGCATATGCCAAACGGTACCTTGACCGCTTCCAGATTTTTCCGGACGTATTCATAGCGCAGG
This sequence comes from Clostridiales bacterium, assembly GCA_021200895.1. GTDB lineage: Bacteria > Bacillota > Clostridia > Oscillospirales > Oscillospiraceae > Onthomonas. Next base: position 1,002 of record JAJQFX010000189.1, read on the forward strand.
CCTTCCGTTTTCGTGTCAGTCCCCGCCGGATGCTTCACGTCAAGCCTCAGCAGATCCAGCTTCTCAGTCTCCTTCCATTTCTCATACAGCGTGTTCTCCGAAACTTTTGCGTAATGCAGCGTCATCTGGAGGCTGCAGTGCCCCAGCATCTGCTGGATGATGGCAATCGGGATTCCCTGCTCCGTGTATTCCATGGCTCTCGTATGCCTCAGGCTGTGCGCCTTGAAATGGTACGGGGTTCCGTCTCCGTCCAGGATGCCTTTCTGGTCAATCAGCTTCTGCACTGCCATCGAGAACTTTGCCTTGCTGTAGGGTTTCCCCATGTTCCTCCCGCTGTATATGTTGAACAGGTAATGGTCTGGGTTGTTTTCATCCGTGCTATGTTCCTTCGCATTGTCTGCCAGCTTCTTCACCATGTCCGCCACTTCCTGACGGAGCGGGATTTTCAGCACCGGGATCCCTGTCTTCGTGATCTCGCCGCAGAGATATGGAATATATTTCCCCTCGCGGTTGCTCCACAGATAGTCCAGACAGCTGTCATAGCGCAGGTTCAACACGTCCGTGCCGCGCCACCCGCTCTCACGCAGGAGCACATACACTGGACGCATTTCCTCCGGCTCGAGCTCTGAAATCGCAGCGTCAAGCTGTTCCCTCACTGGGGCAGGGATGTATTTCACCTTGTTCATGGTGTCCTCGGAACGCTCCCGGCGTGGGTAATCATCGTCCAGAATCAGCTTTGTGATGTCCTTTTCCGGCGCACCTTCGTATTCCGAGAGCTGGATGTAATCGATGAACTGCCGGATGAACGACACTGCCTTGCTGCGGAATGTCGCGTTTTTGTCTGCATAATCCTCCGCGACCCATCCGAGGTACCTTTCAACATCGGCGCGGCTCAGGTTCTGGAAGAATCCGTTCCCGTACCCGTTTTCATAGAACTTGCGGAAAAAATATCGGATGTACATCAGCATCTCCGTGCTGTAGGACCAGCTGCGCCGGACAATCAGGCGTGACATGAACCGCTTCACCATCCCGCGGTAGTATTCCGGTATCTCTCGAAAGCTGATTGTGTGCCGGGTGCTTCTCTCAGCAGCAGACTGCCGGACTCCGGGAAGCCTGCTGGCATGCCAGATGTCCTTTTCTGTCTCTGGCCTGTCATCGTAATAATCCTCGATGAATTCCGTCACTGCACGATAAAGACGCACATAACATTTCTCTGTATTTTTGCAGAGGTCTGGCACTTCGATCAGGTTGCATTCACTGAAGCTCTCCATGCCCCTGGCCTTAGCCGCAGGGCCCAGTTCTCTCGCTGCGACAGAATAATTACTGTAAAGCGACGTTGCCGAGTAGTACCCATTTTTCATGCTGTATAGATAATAGTACTTAATCTCAGTACGAAGTTTTTCCGACGAAAACGTGGTGAAGTCTGCCAACAGGGCATTCTTTCTTCTCGTTTTTAAGCCTGCATTCGTAAATGCTTCTGTGCCAGAATACCATTTATCTTCTTTTAGCCAATAGCCTCCTTCTGATGAAAGGTATTCTCTCATCTG
>JAJQFX010000198.1 GCA_021200895.1 Clostridiales bacterium
AGACGATGTGACTTGATACCTGCTGAGACTGCCGCCCATGGCGGCTGGGTAACATTCTGAGCTTCCATTGGTCGTGCTAATCTGACTGTACGGCTATGTAATTCTCCTCAACCCAGGATAGATTGCATCTTTGAAGTTGATGACATTGCCCTGAAATGGTAAGAAGCGACGCGGAACTGCCGCTTGACGGCGGAGGTGCCTCCAAAGGAGGCGAAGGGGTTTGCAACTGCGTGTGTAGGGGTGGCCCTCGGCCGCCCGCAGAAACCGCCTGCTTGCTCCAGGCGGCCAAGGGCCGCCCCTACAGAAAAAGCAAAGATTCAGGTTTCACGCTCTACTAGCCACTAGCTTTCAGCAACGAATGTCAGATGAGAGGAGCTACTTCATGTTAGAAACGAAATTTTGCCCCAAGTGTCGCCGGCCCTACGACGCCTCCCTGCCGGAGTGCCCGGTCTGCGCACGGCAGGCGTGGGAGGCGGAGAAAAAGGCCCGCCAGGAGGAGGGGAGCGACGCCCTCCGGGGGAGGATGCGGAGCGGACTGCGCCAGCGGCTGAACAATCAAACCCAGCCGGAGCAGGATGACCAGGAGGCCACCGTGCTGATGCCTGCCGCGCCGGAGGGCGAGGCTCCCACCGAAGCGGCGGGGGCAGCGCTCTCGCCGGAGGCGGAGCAGGTGACGGATAACCGGGCCCTGCTGGACGAGATACTGCCCGGCGACCCGGAGGAGGACGCCCAGCCGGAGGAAGCGGCGCAGGAGGCCGCGCCCGACAGCGGCCCGGAGGAGCAGCCCCGGAAGGAAGGGAAGTCCCCGGCAAAGACGGTGGCGCTGGCGGTACTTATCGTGGCGCTGGCGGCGGTGCTGTGCTTCGGCGGCTACGCCCTGCTGTCCTCCCCGGATAAAACGGACGAAGCGGGCGGTTCCTCCGGCGCCGTTTCGACAGAATCCGACGCCCAGGAGGACACCGGCAGCGCCGCCTCCAAGGACAGCCAGGCGGGCAGTGCCGCCGATACCCAGGGCGATTCCGCCCAGGAGGACAGCACCCAAGCGAACAACACGCAAACGGACGGTGGCCAGACGGACGACAGCCAGGAGGACAGCGCCCAGGCAGAGGACGGCCAGACGGAGGACGGCGGGGAGACCGCCGACCCGGCGGCTTCCTCCGGCGATGCTGGGGAGAATGCCGCTGACGGCGCTGCCGCAGAGGCCGACCCCGACCAGGGCGGCGACAACGCTTCCGCCTCGGAGACCGTGCCGGACGCTGACAGCGGGGACAGCGGCGAGACGGAGACCCCCGACACCGCAGAGGGCGGCGACACGGGTGAGGACAGCGGCGCAGACGCTGACGGCGATAATACAGACGGTAATACCACAGAGGAAAATTCCAATACGGATTCCATGAACAACAGCAATACCCAGCCGGAGTCCGCCGATACCGGCGCGGACAGCGGCGATACCGCCCAGACGGCGGCCTGACCGCCTGCTGGGAAGAGAAGGAGCAAAGGAAGATGAACGAACTTTTTCTGCTAAAACTGGGGGAGATGGTGCTGAAGGGGCTGAACCGCCGCCGCTTTGAGGATCAGCTTCTGGGCAACCTCCGCAGGCGGCTGGCCCCCTACGGCAAATTCCACCTGTACACCCGGCAATCCATCTGCTATGTGGAGCCGCAAAACGAGGGCTGCGACCTGGAGGGGGCTTACGATGCGCTGAAGCACGTCTTTGGCGTGGCGTCGGTAGTCCGCGCCCACAGCTGCGAAAAGACGGCGGAGGACTTCGTCCGTGCGGCGGTGGAGTACCTCTCTGACGACCTGCGGGCGGCGAAGAGCTTCAAGGTGGAGTCCAAGCGCAGCGACAAGACCTTCCCCATGACCTCCATTCAGCTGAGCCAGTATGTGGGCGGCTGCCTGGCGGAGCGGTTCCCGGAGGCGCCGGTGGATGTCCATGACCCCGACCTGACGGTGCATCTGGAGGCGCGGGACTACGCCGGTTACGTCTACGCCGGCGGCGAGGCGGGGGCCGGCGGTCTCCCGGTGGGCTCCAGCGGACGGGCGGTGGCCCTGCTGTCCGGCGGCATCGACTCGCCGGTGGCCTGCTACATGATGGCCCGGCGGGGTGTGCGGCTGGACTGCGTTCACTTTTTCAGCTACCCCTACACCTCCAACGAGGCCAAGGACAAGGTGCTGGAGTTGGCCTCCCTCATCACCCCCTACACCGGGAAGCTGTGCGTCCACATTGTCCCCTTCACCAAAATCCAGGAGATGCTGCGGGAGAAGTGCCCGGAGCCCTACTTCACCATCGCCATGCGGCGGTTTATGATGCGCATTTCCGAGCTGGTGGCCCAGCGCATTCAGGCCGGGGCCCTGGTCACCGGGGAGAGCCTGGGCCAGGTGGCCAGCCAGACCATGGAGGCCATGGCCTGCACCGAGGACGCCGTGACCCTCCCCGTGTTCCGCCCCGTGGTGGGGATGGACAAGGAGGAGATCATTCATATCGCCCGGCACATCGGCACCTTTGAGACCTCCATCCTGCCTTATGAGGACTGCTGCAC
>JAJQFX010000225.1 GCA_021200895.1 Clostridiales bacterium
TTCTGGACCCCATCGACGGCACCACCACCCTGATGCACGACTATCAGCAGAGCTGCGTAGCCCTGGCCTACTGCGCGGAGGGGGCCATTCAGTGCGCCGTGGTCTACAATCCCTTCCGGGAGGAGACCTTCTCCGCCGTGCGGGGGGAGGGAGCCCAGCTGAACGGCGCGCCGATTCAGGTCAGCCGCCACCCGGATTTGGCCCACTCCCTGACCGTGTTCGGCACCACCCCCTATGACAAATCCAAAAGCGTCTCCGTCTTTGAGCGGGCCAGGCGGCTGTTCTGCGCCTCGGAGGACGTGCGCCGGGGCGGCAGCGCGGAACTGGACCTGTGCTATGTGGCCTGCGGCAGGACGGAGTGCTTCGTGGAGCTGGACTTGAAGCCCTGGGATTTCTGCGCCGGAATGCTGATTTTGGAGGAGGCGGGCGGCCGCCTGACCGACGAGGCCGGGAACACGCCCTGCCTGTACCGCAACTCCGATGTGGTGGCCTCCAACGGGCTGGTTCATCAGGAACTGCTGGCGCTGCTGGGGGATGTCCCGGTGTAAAGCCACTTCACCATACAGAAAACAAATCAGACCGGACACACGGGAACTAACCCTGTGTATCCGGTCTTTTTTCACTTATTCCACCGATTTCAGCGATTCGGCCATGTTGATTTGCTCCAGCTTGAACCGCATGAAGAAGTTGGCAATCAGAGCAAACGCCACCGTCAGCACAAAGGAGTAGAGGTAGCTCACCCAGGCCACCCGCACCTCAAAGGTCATGGCATCCACCTGCACCTGCTCCATGACGTACCAGTGCAGCAGCTTGCCCAAGCCCAAGCCCAGCAGGCCGCCCAGCACGGACAGGATAATGTTCTCCCGCAGAACGTAGGACGCCGTCTCCCCCGTGTGGAAGCCCAGCACCTTCAGGGTGGCAACCTCCCGCATCCGCTCCATGATGTTGATGTTGGTCAGGTTGTACAGCACGATGAAGGCCAGCGCCCCCGCGCACACCACCACCAGCAGCACCACATAGTTCAGGCTGGACATGGACGCCTCCATCAGCGCCCGCTCCTCCGCCGACAGGGAGACGTAACTCACCCCGTCCAGGTTCCGCAGGCTGGTGGCCAGGGCGGCGGCAGAGTCGTCATCACCAGCGCGGTAATAGGCGGCGTTCACCGCTTCCTCCCCCGCTGTCTCCTCGGAAAGGTAGACGTAGTGATTCAGGAAGTTGTCACAGATACCGGAGACGGTCACTGTGACCTCCCCGCCGTTGGTCAGCGGGATGGTGACGCTGTCTCCTGTCTGCACGCCCAGCTTGTCCGCCAGCTTTTCGGTCAGCACTGCTTCCCCGGCCTCCGGCCAGGCAATCGCCTCGTTCCCGTCGTGGAGGTCGAAGAGCCCCTGGGCATCCTCTGCGGACAGGGCAATCACCGTGGCTTCCTTCTCGCCATCGGCGGAGGCCACCGTCTCGCTGCTCTGATAGGCCAGGGCGTATTGCAGGCTCTCCCCTTCCAGCAGCGCCTCAACGGCGGCGCACTCCTCCTGGCTGAGGTCCTCCCCCAGGGTGACCGCCCCGTCGTAAAGCATGATTTCATCGTACTGGTAGTTCAACAGGTTGGCGACGGAGTCCTTGATGCCATAGCCGGTGACCAGCAGCGCCGTACAGCCGCCGATGCCCACCAGCATCATAATCATCCGCCGTTTATAGCGGAAGGTGTTGCGGATAGTGACCTTATTCAGGAAGGACAGGCGCTTCCACAGCGGCGTGAAGCGCTCCAGCAGGATGCGCTTCCCTCCGCTGGGGGCCTTGGGCCGGATCAAATCCGCCGGATTCTCCAGGAACTCCCGGCGGCAGGCCAGCATAGTGACCCCCACCGAGCCCACCAGGGCAATCAGCAGCCCGCCCGCAAACATAACGGGGCTGAAATAGTATTCCAACGGGGCGAACCCATAGCTGATGGCATAGGCCATCCAAATCACCTGGGGCAAAAGGAAGCTGCCCAGGAAATACCCGGCTATGCTGCCCAGAGCGGCGGCGCTGCCTGCGTACAAGATGTATTTCAGTGAGACGCGGCCCTCCCCGTAGCCCAGGGCTTTCAGGGTGCCGATTTGGGTACGCTCCTCATTGACCATCCGGGTCATGGTGGTGATGCACACCAGGGCGGCAATCAGCGCAAAGAACACCGGAAAGGCGTTGGCGATGCTGCTGACGATGACGATGTCGTTCTCATAGGAGACGTAGCCCGAATTGCTGTCCCTGTCCAGGGTGTACAGCGTGGGCTCCTTCAATGTCTCCAGTTCCGCCACACCGTCGGCATAGTCCGCTTCGCCCTCCTCCAGCTCGGTCAGGGCGTCAGCAAGTTCCTGCTCCGCGTCCCCTTCGGCCTCCTGGTAGTCGGCCAGGCCGTCGGCGTACTCCGCTTCCCCGTCCTCCAATTCGGTCAGGGCATCGGCCAGCTTCTGTTCCGCTTCGGCTTTGCCGTCCTCATACTCGGCCAGGCCGTCGGCGTACTCCGCTTCGCCCTCCTCCAGCTGGGCCAGGGCG
>JAJQFX010000170.1 GCA_021200895.1 Clostridiales bacterium
CTTGCCGTCGCCGCTGGTGCTGGCCCCCAGGGAGAAGGTGCCGCCGCTGGAGTATTTCTTGGTGTAGCTGGTCTTGGTGAGGGTGATGGTCTGCTTGATCCGGGTGCCGGTGACCGTGACCTCCGCCGTGGCCTCCTTATAATTCTGCGTGGCGGCGGCGGTGATGGTAATGGTGGCGGTCCCCGCACCGACCACGGTGCATTTGCCCGCGCTGGTCACCTTGACCACGGAGGTGTCAGAACTTTGGTAGCTCAGCTCACCTTGGGCGGCGGGAGAGAGCCGGAAGGTAGACTTGCAGCTCAAGCTGTAGCTGGTGGTGTCCACTCCGGTGATCTCCTGCTCCGCCGGGGTGATGGCGTAGCTGCCCCGGGCCACGACTGCGCCCTCTGCGTCCGTCAGCTGGAGATAGAAGGTGCCGCAGTCGGTGAAGGTCAGCTCTGTGGCCTGCTCGGTGTATTCCTCGTCCGCAAACCATTGCTCCGTCAGTGCCGCCGTGTCCAGCGTCTCGCCGTCCACCGTGACCTGATAGTCCGGGCAGATGGCCTCGCCGATGTAGGTGTAGGAGACAGATTCCTGATAAGTGCCGTCCCCGGTCAGCCAGGCAATGGCCGCGTATGTAGTCGGTTCCTCAGATTCCTCCGGGTTTTCGGATTCTTCCGGGTCCTCCTGCTCATCGTCCTCCTGAGTACCCTCCTCGGCGGGGGATTCGTCCTCTTTGGCGGCCTCCTCCTCATCCGTTTCGGCTTCTTCTTCCTCCTCTTCCTCGTCCAACAGGGATTCCACGGCCTGGGCCGCGATCTCGTAGTCGTCGGAGGTGCCGAACACCGTTTCCAGTACAATATCTTCCTCACTGGCGGCGAAGGACGTGACCACGCACATGCCCGCCATACAAATTGCCATACTCCCGGCCAGCAGCCGCTTCCAAAGCTGTTTCATAATCGCTCCTTTGTGTTAGAATGGGGATTTCGCTAAATTACAAAACTGGTATCCCTTTTACTCAGCCTTGCGCCAGAAACCCCTCCGCCACCGCCTAAAGGCGGCGGCCCTCCTCCCCTTTCAGGGGAGGCAAGAGGGGATAGTGCTTGTCATCTGGTGTCAGTATTGTTCGATAGATGTAGAATTTTAGTAGAAGCACTCTCTTTCTAGCTACTAATCACTAGCCACCGAAAAAAGTGACTGATTCAAATGGATAGTCAAGTTACAGAACAATCAATTCCTTGGGGGACCGGGTCAGCACCCGGCAACCGTCCTCGGTGAGTACCACCACGTCCTCGATGCGCACGCCGAACTGCCCCGGCAGGTAGATGCCCGGCTCGGCGGAGACTACCGCGCCCAGAGGCATGGGGTCGCTGTTGGCAGGGCGGAAGCCGGGATTCTCGTGAATCTCAATGCCCAGGCTGTGGCCGAAGCCGTGGCCCATCTTCCCGGCGTATCCAGCGCTGTCCAGCACCGCCACCGCACCGTTGTGGACCGCCGCACCGGTGACGCCAGGTTTTGCCAGGGCGATGCCCGTCAACTGGGCCTGGAGGACGGTGTCATACACCCGCCGCATTTCCGCGGTGGGCTGGCCCACCGCCACGGTGCGGGTCATGTCGGAGCAGTAGCCCCCGTACACACAGCCGAAGTCCATGGTCACGAACTCGCCCGCTTGAATCTGCTTCAGGCCGGGAATGGCGTGGGGCATGGACCCGTTGGGGCCGGAGGCCACGATGGGGTCGAAGGAGTTCCGGGAGGCCCCCTTGGACTGCATCAGATAGGTCAGCCGGGCCGCGATTTCGCTCTCGGTGACGCCGGGCTTGATGTAGGCCAGGATTTCCGAAAACGCCTGGTCGGTGATCTCCTGGGCCTTCTCCATGACGGCCAGCTCCCCCTCGTCCTTGCTGGCCCGGAGGCGGGAGAGCAGGGCGCTGGCGTGGACGAACTCCGTCCCGGCGGGGAACGCCGCTTGCAGCTTCTCAAAGTCGGCCAGGCTCAGATACTGTTCCTCCACGCCGACTTTACGCAGGCCCAGAGCGGCGCACTTCTCCCCCGCCCATTTCGCGTGGGAGTCCCCCGCGCCCTGGATCATGTGGATTTCGCAGCCGGTGATTTGGTTCTGGGCCGCCTCGGTGTACCGGGAGTCAGTGGAGTAATAGCTGCCCGCCGACGTGACCAGGGTCAGGCCCTCCCCGTGGAAGCCTACGGCGTAAAACTCCCCCGGTTCGCTGGTGACGGCCAGAGCGTCCAGCCCGTATTCCGGCAGCAGAGCCGCGATTTTTTGCAGATGATTCATAACAGTTCAACCTTCTTCTGATAAATTTGTTTCATGGTAAGTGCGTCCTCGCTCTGGGTCCCGGCGGACTCACAGATGATGGTGGGGCTCCAGCCCCGCCGGGCGATCTCCGCCGCCAGCGGCTCGAAGTCCGGCCCGAAGCCCTGAGAGTCCGCGAAGGTCAGGTGGCGCAGCTCGCCGCCTTTGGGCGTGAACGCGATGGGGGAAAAGTGGCTGTGGAACACCGCGGCCCGGTCCTCCCCCAGCACCTGCGCCATCC
>JAJQFX010000187.1 GCA_021200895.1 Clostridiales bacterium
CGCCCCGGGCGGGGGGGACAAAAACGGCGCCACACCATGGCTGTAGTTTTTACGGAGGCGGCCCGGGCCCTCTAGGGGGCCCTGTCCGGGGAAATCGACCACCACGCCGCCCGGAGCATCATGCTGGAGCTGGACCGGGAGATCGAGTCCCGCTTCCCCAGCGAGACGGTGCTGGATTTCAGCGGCGTCACCTTTATGGACTCCTCCGGCATCGCCATCGTCCTGCGCACCTGCCGCAGGATGCAGGAGTCCGGCGGCAGCCTCCGGGCGGTGGAGGTGCCGCCCCAGGCGGGGAAGGTGCTGCGGGCCGCCGGGGTGGAACGGATGGTGTCCGTCACATATCAGCGGGATACGAAGGAGGAGAGCGCTACATGAAAAAGCCAGTCAACCAGGTAAAACTGGAGTTTCTGAGCAGAAGCGTCAACGAGAGCTTCGCCCGGGCCAGCGCGGCCTGCTTCGCCGCCCAGCTGGACCCCACTCTGGACGAGCTGAACGATTTCAAGACCGCCGTCTCCGAGGCGGTGACCAACGCCATCGTACACGCCTACCCGGAGGAGTTGGGGCGGGTGTCCATGCGGCTGCGGCTCTTTGCCGACGGCCTGGTGGAGGTGCAGGTGCGGGACTGGGGTGTCGGCATCCCGGACATCCCCAAAGCCCGCACACCCCTGTACACCACCGGCGGGGAGGAGCGCAGCGGCATGGGCTTCACCATTATGGAAAGCTTCACCGACGGCGTGCGGGTGCGCTCCACCCCAGGCAAGGGGACGACGGTGACGCTGACGAAGCGCATCGCCCGCCGGGCCCAGGAGGGGGCCGTGTGACGGTAGAGCAGGGAGCGCTGCTGGACGCCGCCCGGAAGGGCGACCGGGAGGCCTGCGCCCAAATCCTGGAGGAGAATGAGCGGCTGGTCTGGGCCATCGTCCGGCGGTATACGGGCCGGGGGGTGGAGCTGGAGGATCTGTTTCAGCTGGGCTGCATCGGTTTCCTGAAAGCGCTCCAGGGGTACGACCCGGCCTACGGCACCCAGTTCTCCACCTACGCGGTACCCAAAATCGCCGGGGAGATACGCCGCTTCCTCCGGGACGACGGCGCAGTGAAGGTCAGCCGGACGGCGAAGGAGCAGGCGGCCCGCATCTACCTGGAGGCGGAGGCCCTGCGGGAGACGCTCCGCCGGGAGCCCACCGTCACCGAACTGGCCGCCGCCACCGGCCTGACGCCGGAGGAAATCGCCGCCACCGAAACCGCCACCTCCTCCGTCACCTCCCTCCAGGCGGAGACTGAGGACGGCCTGACCCTGGAGACCACCCTGGGGGACGAGGGCATGGAGGACAGCCTGCTGGAGCATCTGGCCCTCCGGGAGGCCATGGCCCAGCTGCCGGAGCGGGAGCGCACCGTTATCCTCCTGCGCTACTATAAGGGCTACACCCAGCAGCGGGCCGCCAGGGTGGTGGGGGTCAGCCAGGTGCAAATCAGCCGCATCGAGCGCCGGGCGGTGGAGCGGCTGCGGAAGCTGCTCCGGGAGGAGTGACGCGGAAGGTCAGGCGCACAGCAATTCAGAGGTTCCCAAAGATTCCCCCAGCGCAAACAGCCGCACTCCCGGCGGAGGATGTCCTCTGCCGGAGCGCGGCCGCTTTTGTGTGATGAACCTGTCAGCGGATGGCGTCCTTCATGGCCTTCACATATTCTGCCACAGGGGCGACGGCCTCCGTGCCGTACTGGGCGATGAGCTTCACGATAGCGGAGCCGACGATAACGCCGTCGGCACTTTCGCACATAGCTTTGGCCTGCTCCGGCGTGGAAACGCCGAAGCCCACGGCGGCGGGAATGTCGCTGGCCTCCTTCACCAGCCGAATCATAGCGCCGATGTCGGTGGTGATGTTGGAGCGGACGCCGGTGACCCCCAGGGAGGACACGCAGTAGAGGAAGCCCTTCGCCTCGGAGGCAATCATCCGAATCCGGTCATGGGAGGTAGGGGCAATCATGCTGATAAGCTCCAGCCCGGCGGCGGTGCAGGCCCCGTCGAACTCCTCCTTTTCTTCATAGGGGACATCGGGGAGGATGAGGCCCTGTACCCCCGCCTCTGCAGCGTTGCGAAGGAAGCGCTCGCTGCCGTAGTGGAATACCACGTTGGCGTAAGTCATGAACACCAGGGGGATGGTAAGGCCGTCCTCAGTGCGGAGGCGCTTCACCAGGGCAAACACATCGTCGGTGGTGCAGCCCTTCACAAGCGCCCGCTCGTTGGCCTCCTGAATGACTGGGCCTTCGGCGGTGGGGTCAGAGAAGGGGATGCCCAGCTCAATCAGGTCTGCTCCGCTCTCCGCCATGGCGCAGACCAGTTTTTCCGTGGTGGCCAGGTCAGGGTCGCCGCAGGTCAGGAAAGGAATGAACGCCTTCCCGTTTTGAAATGCGTCAGCAATCTTAATCATCGTACAAATTCTCCCCTCTGTAGCGTGCCATGGCGGCGCAGTCCTTGTCGCCCCGTCCGGACAGGGTGATGACCATCAGCTTATCCTTCCCCATGGTGGGGGCCAGCTTGATGGCCTGGGCCACGGCGTGGGCGGACTCGATGGCGGGAATGATGCCCTCAGTGCGGCTCAGGTACTCAAAGGCGCAGACGGCCTCCTCGTCGGTGATGCTGACGTATTCCGCCCGGCCGATGTCGTGGAGCCAGGCGTGCTCCGGGCCGATGCCGGGGTAGTCCAGCCCGGCGGAGATGGAGTACGCCGGGGCGATTTGCCCGTACTCGTCCTGGCAGAAGTAGCTCTTCATGCCGTGGAAGATGCCCAGGGAGCCGGTGTTGATGGTGGCGGCGGTCTCCTTGGTGTCAATGCCCCGGCCTGCGGCCTCGCAGCCGATGAGCCGCACGTCCTTGTCCTCCAGGAAGTTGTAGAAGGTGCCGATGGCGTTGGAGCCGCCGCCCACGCAGGCCAGCACCACGTCAGGAAGCCGCCCCTCGGCCTCCAGCATCTGCGCCTTGATTTCCTTGGAGATGACCGCCTGGAAGTCCCGGACGATGGTGGGGAAGGGGTGGGGCCCCATGCAGGAGCCCAGGAGATAGTGGGTGTCGTCAATGCGGCTGGTCCACTCCCGGAAGCAGGCGGAGCAGGCATCCTTCAACGTGGCGGTGCCGGACTCTACCCCGTGGACTCTGGCCCCCATGAGCCGCATCCGGTAGACGTTCAGCGCCTGGCGCTCCATGTCCACCTTGCCCATGTAGATGTCGCACTCCATGCCCAGGTAGGCCGCCACCGTGGCGGTGGCTACGCCGTGCTGGCCTGCGCCGGTCTCGGCAATCAGCCGGGTCTTGCCCATCTTCTTGGCTAACAGGGCCTGGCCCAGGGCGTTGTTGATTTTGTGGGCCCCGGTGTGATTCAAATCCTCCCGTTTCAGATAGATTTTCGCGCCGCCCAGGTCCTTGGTCATCCGCTCCGCGTAGTACAGCAGAGAGGGACGGTTCGCGTAATTGTTCAGGAGGGTGGTCAGCTCGGCCTGAAAGGCCGGGTCGTCTTTATATTGATTGTAGGCTGTCTCCAACTCAATCACCGCATTCATCAGCGTCTCCGGGATATACTGCCCACCATGAATGCCGAATTTTCCGTTTGACATGGGGAATTGCTCCTTTACTTGTAGAATGGCTCCTCAGGGGAGGGCGCGGGCCGCTGCCACCGCCCGGCGCATCTTGTCCGGGTCTTTCAGGCGGTCTGTCTCGATGCCGCTGGAGATGTCCACCCCCCAGGGGTGTACCTGGGCGATGGCGGCGGAGAGGTTCTCCGGCGTCAGTCCCCCGGCCAGCAGGAAGGGGCGGGATACCCCCGCCACCAGGCTCCAGTCAAAGGTGACGCCGCAGCCGGTACCGCTGTCTAAGAGGGGCATAGCCGCTGGGGTCTGGACGGCGGCGGCCACGTCCGCCGGGGTCTTTACCTGGAAGGCTTTCCAGACGGGCTTCCCGGTGGCGTCGGCCAGGGCGCGGATGGTGTCCGCCCCCTCGTGGCCGTGAAGCTGGGCAATGTCAATGACGCCTGCCCGGAGCAGCCCCTCCAGATAGGCCGGGTCGTCGTCCACGAACACCCCCACCAGGGGGATGCTGCCGTCCAGAGCCTCCCGCATCCGCCCGGCCTGCGCCGGGGAAATGGCCCGCCAGAACTTCGGGTTCCGGGCCAGGATAACCCCGGCGTAGTCCGGTTTGACGGCGTTGACGGCGGCGATGTCCTCCAGCCGCCGCAGGCCGCAGAGTTTGATTTTCGTCATAGGGCGGCACCCCTGAGGGCGTCCAGCATCCGCCTCTTGTCGGCGGCACGCATCAGCGTCTCTCCGATGAGCACGGCGTCCGCCCCGATGGCCCGGAGGGCGGCCACGTCCGCCGGGGTTTTCACCCCGGACTCCGCCACATAGAGGACTTCCGGGGGAATCAAATCCCGCAGCCGGGCGGCGTTGGAAAAGTCCACCGAAAAGTCCTTCAAGTTCCGGTTGTTCACCCCGATGATGGTGGCCCCAGCCTCCACGGCGGAGGCGATTTCCTTCGCGTCGTGGGCCTCCACCAGGGCGGCCAGCCCCAGCCGGTGGCACAGCTCCAGGTACCGCGCCACCGTAGCGGTGTCCAGAATGGCGCAAATCAGCAGGACGCAGTTGGCGCCCATGACCTTGGCCTGATAAATCTGGTACTCGTCCACCACGAAGTCCTTCCGCAGCATGGGGATGGAGACGGCGGCGCGAATCTCCGTGAAGATTTGGTCAGAGCCTAAAAACCACTTGGGTTCCGTCAGGCAGGAGATGCAGTCCGCCCCCGCCGCCTCATAGTCCCTGGCGATGTCCAGATAGGGGAAGTCCTTCGCAATAATGCCCTTGGAGGGGGATGCCTTCTTCACCTCGCAGATAAAACTCATCCCTTCCTTCCGCAGGGCGGCGTCAAAGGCCGCGCCGTTTGCCAGGCCGCCTTGCTGGGCCAGCTCCTGCATCACGTCCAGGGAGTTCTCCTCGCTGTCCCGCAGCACCCGCTGCCGGGCGTAGTCCGCCAGAGCGTCTAAAATCGTAGCCATGTGCCGGTTCCTCTCTGCCCTGCGTTATGCACGGCAGGCGGCGATAAATTCGTCCAGCTTGGCGATGGCCTTGCCGCTGTCGATCAGCTCCGCCGCCAGCTTTACGCCATCGGGGATGGAGGGCGCTTTGTCGGCGATATACAGGCCGCAGCCCGCGTTCATCAGCACGATGTCACGCTTCGGGCCGCGCTCCTTGCCGGAGAGGATGTCTCGGGCGACCTGGGCGTTATAGGCGGGGTCGCCGCCCACGACATCGGACTTCTGGGCGCGGGTCAGGCCGCAGTCTTCCGGGGTGATGACGTAGTACAGCCGCTCATCCCCGTTGAACTCGCAGATGGAGGTGGGGGCGGAGATGGACACCTCGTCCATCACGTCCTGACCGTAGACCACTACGCCCCGTCTCACCCCCAGCCGGGAGAGAACGTCCGCCATGGGCTTCACCAGCTCCTCCTTGTAGACGCCCATGACCTGCATGGTGTTGGAGGCGGGGTTGGTCAGGGGGCCCAGGACGTTGAACACGGTGTGGCAGCCCAGCGCCTTGCGGACGGGGCCGACGTACTTCATGGCGCTGTGGTAGACCTGGGCGTGCATAAAGCACATGCCGGTATCCGCCAACACCTTCGCCATCTTCTCCGGGGCCAGCTTCGTATCGACCCCCAAAGCCTCCAGGCAGTCCGCCGCGCCGCACTTGGAGGAGGCGGCGGTGTTGCCATGCTTTGCCACCTGCACGCCCCCGGCAGCGATCACCAGGGCTGCTGTGGTGGAGACGTTAATGGTATTAGAGCGGTCACCGCCGGTGCCCACGATTTCCAGCACCTCGCCCTCGTGGGGCATGGGGGTGGCGTGATCCCGCATGGCCCGGGCGGCGGCGGCAATCTCGTCGGTGGTTTCACCCTTGACGGAAAGCCCCATCAGGAAGCCGGCAGTCTCCACCTGGGTGGTGTTGCCGTCCATAATCTCGTTGACGCAGGCTACTGTCTCGTCATAGCTCAGGTCGTTTCTGTCGCTCAGCTTAATAATGGCTTCTTTAATCATTTTTTGTCTCCTCCTGCTAAAAAATTGACTAATATGTTATGCCCCTCTGGGGTCATAATGGACTCTGGGTGGAATTGTAGCCCGTAAACCGGGTAGTCCTTGTGCTTCACTGCCATCACCTCACCATCGTCAGAGGTGGCGATTACCTTAAGGCAGGGCGGGATGGTATCCGCCACAGCGGCCAGGGAATGGTACCGGGCGCAGGGAATCACCTTGGGCAGGCCGTAAAACAGTGGGACGCTGCAATCTAAGGTGACGTTGCTCTGCTTCCCGTGCATCAGCTTTTTCGCATAGCTGACCGTAGCGCCATAGGCTTCGCAGATGGCCTGATGCCCCAGGCAGACCCCCAGGATGGGGATTTTTCCGGCGAAGCGAAGAACTACCTCCTCACAGATGCCCGCGTCCCTGGGCCGTCCCGGGCCGGGGGACAGGACAATGTGGGTAGGGGCCAGGGCGGCGATTTCCTCTAGCGAAATTTGGTCGTTCCGCACCACTTTAATATCCGGGTCGATGCCGCCGATGAGCTGGTAGAGGTTATAGGAGAAGCTGTCATAATTGTCGATGAGCAAAATCATGTCAGTCAATGCCCCCTTCGCTGGTGCGGACGGCATTGACGCAGGCCGCCGCCTTGTTGATACATTCCTGATATTCCTTCTCCGGCACGGAGTCAGCCACAATGCCCGCCCCGGAGCGGATAAAGACCTTACCATTCTTCTTGAAGGCCAGCCGGATAGCGATGCAGGTGTCCATGTTGCCGGTGAAGTCGATATAGCCGATGGCTCCGCCGTAAATGCCCCGCTTGTTGTTCTCCAGTTCGTTGATGATTTCGCAGGCCCGGATTTTTGGTGCGCCGGACAGGGTGCCCGCCGGGAGGACACAGCCCACGGCGTCCACCGCGTCCCGGTCGTCCCGAATCTCCCCCCGGACGGTGGAGCCGATGTGCATGACGTGGGAGTACCGCAGCACCTCCATGTACTGCTCCACCTCCACTGTGCCGAATTTGGACAGGCGGCCAATGTCGTTCCGGCCCAAATCCACCAGCATATTGTGCTCGCTGCACTCCTTGGGGTCGGCCAGAAGTCCTTTCTCTAACGCTTTGTCCTCCTCCTCGGTGGCCCCTCTGGGGCGGGTGCCTGCCAGGGGGAAGGTGTGGAGGACGCCGTCCTGGAGTTTTACCAGCGTCTCCGGGGAGGCTCCGGCCATCTCGATGTCGTCCGACACCATGTAGAACATATAGGGGGAGGGGTTGCTGGCCCGGAGGAGGCGATAGGTGTCAAACAGGCTGCCCTCCGCCTCCGCCTCCAGCCGGTTGGACAGCACCACCTGGAAGATGTCCCCCTCGTAGATATAGCGCCGGGCCTTCTCCACCATGGCACAATAGGCGTCCTTGTCAAAGAGAGGGCGGAAGTCGCTTTTCAGCACCAAAGGCTTATTCTGCTTCGGGGTGCCGTGCTGGATAAGCTGCACCATCTGGTCAAGCTCCAGCAGCGCCTTGCCGTAGTTCTCCTCCAATTCGTCGGTTTTGATGTTGACGATGACGGTGATGGTCTGCTTGTAGTTGTCAAAGCAAATCAGCTTGTCGAACAGCATCAAATCCACATCGTTGAACCGCTCCTCGTCCTCCGCGTCCAGGTTCAGGCTTGGCTCGGCATATTTAATATAGTCATAAGAGAAGTAGCCCATCAGCCCTCCAGTGAAGGGGGATAGCCCCTCGATGCGGGGGGCGCGGTTATCGGCCACGATTTGGCGGATATACTGGGCGGGGTCCTTCGTCTCCACCGTCATGGTGAAGCCGGAGGTGATTTTCAGCGTCCCATCCTGGCAGGTCAGTTCCAGCTTGGGGTCGTAGCCCAGAAAGGTGTAGCGCCCCCAGGTCTGCTGCTGCTCGGCGGATTCCAGCAGGAAACAGTGGCGGCTGACGGATTTCAGGATCCGCAGCAGCTCCACCGGGGTGCGGCAGTCGGAGAGGATGGTGCGGCTGACGGGGACGCAGCGGTAGCCGTCCCGGTAGCCCCTGGCCTCCTCCAGGGTGGGCAGGTAGGTGATGCTCATGATGTCGTCGCTCCTTTTTGTGACATGAAAAAACCGCCCATGAGAAGAATTTCTCAAGGACGGATTGCTCCGCGGTGCCACCTTGCTTCGTGGGAAACCCACGCACTTTTGAGATACCAGCATATCTCCGGCTGCTGACGTGAGCCGAACGTCGCGGCATACTGAGAGCGTCCCCGCTCCGTTCCCCGCGCCCTCAGTGGACCATTGTGACGCGCAGCCGCTGCCGACTTCCCAGCCCTGTCAGCTCTCTGTGAGTACCTCTCGCGCCTTTACTTCCACCTCAACGGTTTCATGGACGATATTTAACTGTAGACTATTATATGCGCTCCGGCCCGTTTTGTCAACCTTATTTGAGCAAGAAAGCGCAGAAACTTTCTCCGCGCCTAGGATTGGACGGCAGTTCGCCATAGTTTGCGTTGCGTTTGGGCTCAGGAAGGGTATTGGGCCGCAAGCTGGCGTCCGTGTGTCCTTCTCATTGGCAAAAATCAAAAGGATTTGATTGAAGTTTGACTGATAATATGGTAAAGTATAGGAGATGTAGTCAGGAGTTTCGGATTACATGGACAGCTTTCACCTTAGGCCTTTGCGGATGGACACTTTTAAGGAGGCAGTATGTATGAAAAATACTACAAAAAGGCTGACGGCATTCTTGCTTGCGCTGTTGCTGGCTTTTACAACGGCGGCGTGCGGACAGGGCAGTGAGGATAGCTCTGCCGCATCTGTGAGCAGCGCGGAAGCAAGTTCTCAGGAGGAGGCAGAACCCTCGGCCGATTCGGAACCTGAGGATACGCAGGCAGATGCTTCGGACGAGGAGACGGAGGTCTCCGTCTCTGCCTCAGAGACGGTCACGATTGAAAAGGTCGATGGCCTTTCGGATGACTTTATGATGGGTATGGATATTTCTTCCATCGTATCGGAATTTGAAAGCGGCGTCACCTATCAGGATTTTGACGGGAACGTCATTGACAATTTAGCGGATTTTTGCGTCTTTCTTGCAGAGGATTGCGGCATTACGGATGTGCGTGTGCGCATTTGGAATGACCCATACGATGCGGATGGGAATTGTTATGGCGGCGGGAATTGCGACGTAGACCATGCGGTAACGATTGCTGAGGCCTGTGCAGCCGCAGGGATTCGGTTTTTCCCAGATTTCCATTATTCGGATTTCTGGGCAGACCCAAGCCGACAGCTGGTGCCGAAGGCGTGGAAGGGCTACACGCTGGAAGAGAAGGAGGAAGCCCTGGCAGAGTTTACGACAGAGGCACTTGCCGCAATCGCGGAGACGGGCGTGACGATTTCCATGGTGCAGGTCGGGAATGAGACGACGACTGGCCTGGCCGGAGAGGATTCTGTGGAGAATATCTGTGCGTTAATCAGTGCGGGGTCGGCGGCTGTCCGTGCGTTTGATTCCGACATCCGCGTGGTGGTTCATGTGACGAATCCCGAAGAGCAGAATATGACGAAATGGGCAGCTTACCTGGATGATTACGGCGTGGATTATGATATTCTGGCCACCTCCTACTATCCGTTCTGGCATGGGGATTTTGATAATCTGGCAGATCAGCTGACACAGGTGCAGCAGCAGTATGGCAAGGAGGTCTTTGTTGCGGAGACATACTATGCGTACACATTGGAGGATTCGGATGGTGATGTCGGGCAGGTGATTACAGAGGGCAGCAACGATGATTGGGAGAGCTACGGGTATGCGTTTTCTGTGGATGGGCAAGCGCAATACCTGCGGGATTTGATTGAAGTTATCAGCAACGCAGGCGGCACCGGGCTGTTCTATTGGGAGCCGGCATGGATCACCGTCGGGGATACCACCGGCCTGACCGGAGAGGCTCTTGATGCGCAGATGGCCGCAAATGAAATTCTGTGGAACACCCACGGCTCCGGATGGGCGACCGCCGCAGCCGGCATTTATGACCCTGAGTTCGTGGGGGACGATTATGGCGGATGCGGAGTAGAAAATGTGGCATTGTTTGCAACAGACGGAAGCGCGTTGGCAAGCCTGCGCGTATTTACGGCGGTACGGACAGGCTGGGGGACGGATGCAGAGGGCAGCTCGGCTTCTGACGATGGCTCAGATGCCGACAGCGGTTCGGACACTGATGAGGACTCGGATGCTGAGGATGAACCAGATGCGGACGATGGTTCCGAAGGCGGGGCGGATTCCGATGAGAATCTGATTCCGGAGGATGCCAGGGGCTTCGAGAGCGATGCGCCTTATACGGTTGTTGGGGACGGCATCACGATTCCCAGCGAGGAAGATGTTCTGGATGGCAGCTACAGTATGCATTGGTACGATGAGGTTGATATTTCCAGCACAGCAACCTTGAACGAGGGCATCACGCTGGCCGCCGGCACTTACGAATTTAGTGCGCTTGCCATGGGCGCGGAGGGCGACCGCGTCACACTCCGCGTACTCGATGAGAGCGGAACGATGATTGCGTCTGGCGATGCGGCTGTGCTGACTGGATGGAGCGAATCGGAAAGCGACTGGAGCACGCCCGCTATGACGTTCACGCTCTCCGAGGAAACCACCGTCTACTTGCAGGTCAAGATAGATTTTGACGCATACGGATGGGGCAGCGTAGACCGTCTGTGCCTGCGTGCAGCGTAAAGGATAGCCCGGAGCGCTCTGCCACGGAACTCCATTTTATAAAAAAATTCACAGGCGGCAGCGGCCTTGACCGCTGCCGCCTGTGAGTACGCCTGAACGCTGTCCATCTTTTGGCAGGACGCTTGCGTTCTGTAGTCACATGAAAAAAGTGATTGACAAACGCTGCAACCTGTGTTATGCTATACACAGTTCCAAGAGGAACGCAAAAACACTATCTTGATTGGATGCACCAATGGGAGTAGTGTTTCTTTTTTGCGCTATGCCCACTGGTCATCCAACCGGGCATAGTGCTTTTCTTTTGCACTTGCTCCAACCAACAGCCACACGCTGATTTTTTGGAGGTATGTGATTATGGACATCTACGAAAACAACAAACTCTGCTCCATCGGCTACGCGCTTTCCTTCGCAACCGAGTTTCGCCTTGATACGAGGGACATCCCGGAGCCTCCGGACGTTCCCACCGCAAAGTACGCCGTGCAGCGGTACCTGAAGCGGAACGACAAACTCCTCAGGAAACTCGTTCCCGAAAGCTACGCGCTGCGGCTCGCCTCCGGCAAGGTCAGGCCCAAGCGCCTGGTGTGCGTCTCCCCTGCGGAGAAGCTGGAGCTGCCCGGCAACTGGGCAGAACTGACGCTCATTGTGGACGCCAGGGGCATCACCGTCCGGAAGCTCCGCCTCACGCTGGAGTACCCGGACCAGCGCGCCAGAAGGCGGTTCACCCCGTCCGCCATCTCCTCCTGGATGCCGGAGGACGACTTGAAGGGAACCGCATAATACGCCCCGGCGGCGGACGCCGCCAGACTGAACGAAAAGCGCAAAACAGCCTGCCGAGAGGCGCTGATTCAGCGAACCTCCCGGCAGGCAGCCAGGCAAATAGAAAAGGGAACAGTCACTCTTCCGGCGGGGTATTTTTCTCCCAACCGGCGAGGATGAGCCGCTTTAGCTGGGGGATGGTCAGCAGCCCGCCCAGCACCTCGGAGCTGGAGACGCAGCTGGCCCCCTCCGCTGCGGCCAGGGAGACGCAGGCGTCAGGCCGCTCCCCGTTCAGGAGGGCAGTCAGGAAGGCGGCGACGCAGACCTCGCCAGCGCCCGTATCGGAGAGAAAGGTGTCCGCCTTGAAGCTGGGCTGAACGATTTCCCGATTGGCCCACTGGCGGGCGTTCAGGCCGTGGCCGTCGCAGAACCGGGAGACCCGCTCCTGGCAGCTGGTGCGCAGGTACAGGCCGGTGGTGCCGCTTTTCACCAAAACCGCGCCGCAGCCTTGCTCCAGCACCCACTGGGCCAGCGGAGCGGCGTCCCGGCGGAGCACCACATGGTCGGTGATGTCCGAAGGGGCCCCATCGCCCAGCAGGGCGTTGTAGCGCTCCCGGTTCAAAACCCAGCACAGGTCTACAAAGCGGGGGATGAAGAAGTCCACATAGGGCAGCACCGCTTTCAGGACGGTGGGCCAATCAATCAGCCCGCCGTCAGAATCCGGGTCCAGGGAGGAGAAGTCCATGCAGGTGATGCAGCCGAAGGTCTTGGCCCGCCGGAACAGCGTGACCAACTCGATGCCGTCGTCCTGATACATCCCCCGCATGATGGGCGGATAACCGAAGTGGAACAGCTCTGCCTCCAGCAGAGCACTGTCCGGCACGTCGGTATTCACAAAGAACTCATTGGCCCCGGCGTTGTGGAGGATGAAGGGGGCGGTGCCAGGGACGGAGATGAAGATGGAGTAGGCGGTGGAACTGCTCTTATCGACGATTAGATGGTCGGCCGCCTCGGCCTGCTGCAAATCGTTCTGGACGATGCGGCCGAAGGCGTCGGAGCCGATTTTCCCAATGAGCCGCACATCGTTGCCCAGCAGCTTCAGGGCCAGGCCGGTATTGCCGACGCTGCCGCCGGTGTGGACGGAGGCGCGCTTCACCTGAACGATTTTTCCGGGGTCAAGCAGGTCGCTGGGGTGCGCATAGGTCGTCAGCGGGGAAAAGGCAGGGCAAATATCCATACAGATTTGTCCCGCGGAAATCACTTTATGCACGAGCCTGTAGCCTCACTTTCAAACGGCGGGAAGGCCGCCTTCTGTGTACGGCGGCGACCCTGGGCGGAGCGCTTCTCTATCTCACTGCTCCGGAACTGGGCGCGGTATCGTATCCAGTATAATTTATTGTAGCTGTTTTACAAGGAAAAGTCAATTTGGAATTGTGGTTTTCTATGGAAATTACAGGAAATTTTAAAGTTCTGGTACCTTGACAGCCAGAACCGGCTTTGGTATAATATAGCAAAAGTAATTGCCGAAAGGGGCCGCATTTGATATGAACGAGGAGCCGGAGCGCCTGCCAGAGACGGAACAGAAGCACAGAGGCCACCCCCACGAGGGTGCAACCCAGGAGAGCCTGGGGGCGAAGCTGGATCGGTGCGCCCACTTCCTCTATCATCGGCAGCACGGCGGCGGCCGGGGCCAGGGCAAGATTTTGAAGATTCTGTCCGTCAGCGGCCCCATGACCCAAAAGGAACTGCAGGACAGGCTGGACATTCAGGCCGGTTCCATGAGTGAGATCGCCGCGAAGCTGGAGGGCAAGGGGCTGATCACCCGCACCAAGGACGACTCCGACAAGCGCCGTATCCTGCTGACCATCACCGACGAAGGCCGGGCGGACGTAGCCCGATACGGGGAGGCCAGAAAACGGGAGAGCCAGATGTTCAACGTGCTGACGGAGGAGGAGCAGCGCCAGCTGGACGCGCTGCTGAGCCGCCTGCTGGAGAGCTGGGATGGCCAGTGGAAGCGCGCCCCCCGGAAGGGCCACTGCCATCACACCCCGGAGGGGCAGGACGGCGAGACGATAGAGTAAGAAAAAAACAGGGAACGCCTGACGGCGGCAGCTTGCCGAAGTCAGGCGTCTCTTTTGTGCATTCTCCGCTGCCGCGTCACAGGTCAGACCTCATTACAGGCCCAGAGAGGAGCCGTCCTTCTGCCCCTCCAGCGCGCCGCGGAAATACTCCGGGCTGGTGATGCCGCCGTTCAGGTAGCGCAGGCGGTCAAAGAGGTTGGTGTTGTGCTTTCTGACAGACTTATTATGGGAGAAGGAATTAGAAGTTTTCATCATAATCACCTTTCATTTTAAAGAAATAGAAACTTGGTCAGTTCCAGCGCTGACGGGGGACGGCCCGGACGGAGGGGCCATGACCGGGGGCAACGTCGGCAGCGGTTGGCGCTGCCCCGGCTGTCCGCTCCCTTCAGCATCTATAGGATAAACCAGTTCAGAGGGAATTTCCAGGGGGCTTATTAGCCTGTTTTGAGGTGATATTGACCAAAGCGCTCCGGGTGTCCAACAACGTTAAAAATTTCTGAAAAAAAGCTGTGAACTTGCGGAGGAATGTGATACAATAGACCTCAGAGTGTATAGAGCAGAGGCGGGAAGCCTTCCCGCGATACCCTGAAAGGAAGCTTCAACTATGGTAAATAAATTGGCCGGCTCCGGTGGGAAAGAAAACTGGAAGCGGGAGTATTTTTCCATTCCTAATCTAATGGGATACTTCCGCATCCTGCTGGTTCCGGTGTTTGCAGTCCTCTATCTCCGGGCGGAGACCTCCAGAGATTATCTGGTGGCGACTGTGGTGCTGGGCATTTCGGCGCTGACGGACTGCTTTGATGGAAAAATCGCCCGGCGATTCAATATGGTAACAGAGTGGGGCAAGTTTATCGACCCCCTGGCAGATAAGCTCACCCAATGCGTCGCCGCCCTGTGCCTGACCACCCGGTTCCCGCTGATGGTCTGGCTGGCGGCGCTGCTGCTGTTCAAGGAACTGGTGCTGGCGATACTGGGAGCAGTCTTCCTGCACATGGGGAAGAAGATGGACGGTGCCCAGTGGTGCGGCAAGGTTGCTACCGTGATTCTGGACTGCTCTCTGGTGATTCTCCTGCTGCTGCCCGACATCAGCTACAGTACGGCGAACCTGCTGATTTATTTATGCATGGCCGCCGCCGTTTATGCGCTGATAGGCTACGGGCTGGTCTACCGCCGTATGTGGCTGGATATTGGGCAGGAAAAGGGGAAGAAGCACGGCTGGCGTATCGGCATCCTCAGCGGCGCGGGGCTGCTGGTACTGTTCGTGATTTATGTGCTGGTGGGGGCCATCCTGCCGGTGTCCAAGCAGAAGGAGGTCAGCGAGGACTATCAGTCCTCCTTCTCGGTAGACGACTTTTACAGTGAAGAAGCCTCCGGCGACCGGGCCACCCTGCTGATGGACAATGAGGATGCGCTGGAGAGCCGCATCCGCATGATTGCCGCCGCCCAGGAGCGCATCATCCTCTCCACCTTTGACATCCGCTCTGACGAGGCGGGGATGCAGGTGCTGTCCGCCCTCTATGCCGCCGCAGAGCGGGGGGTGGCGGTGCAGCTGCTGGCGGACGGGATGCGTTCCCTGACCAATATGGAGGGCAACCCCTACTTCTACGCCCTGTCCAGCCATGAGAATGTGGAAATCCGCATCTATAACCAAATCAACCTCCTGAAGCCCTGGACCATCATGGGGCGGCTCCATGATAAGTATATCATTGTGGATGATGACCTGTACCTGCTGGGCGGGCGGAACACCTTTGACTATTTCCTGGGGGATACCGACGGATGGCGGAACTTTGACTGGGACGTGCTGGTATACTATACCGGCCAGGGGGAAGGCTCCATGGCGCAGCTGGAAGCCTATTTCGAGACGGTCTGGGATTCGGAGAACTGCACCGTGTTCCACAACAGCGCCCGCCTTGCCAACACCGGCAGCGTCAAGCGGGCCGCCGCGACCCTGACGGAGGTGTACGCCGCCCTCCAGGAGGAGCAGCCGGAGCTGTTCACCGCGTATGACTATGAGGCCAACACGGTGGAGACGGATAAAATCACCCTGCTCTCCGGTGACACAAACATCTTCTCCAAGGAATCGAAGGTGTACTACGCTGTCTGCCAGCTGATGGAGAACGCTGAAGAGAATGTCAGCATCCACACCCCCTATGTCATCTGCAACGACGCGATGACGGAGGAGTTCGGCACCCTGTCCAGCCTGGTGCCCTCGGTGCAGCTGATGACCAATTCCCCGGCCAACAACAGCAACCCCTTTGGGGCCGCCTACTATCAGGCGGATCGACTCAAGGTGGTGGAGCAGGGTATCACCCTGCTGGAATACCACGGGGACTACTCCTATCACGGGAAGGTAATCGCCATTGATGATGACCTGTCCCTGGTGGGCTCCTTCAACTTCGATATGCGCAGCGTTTACCTGGACACGGAGCTGATGCTGGCGGTGGACAGCGAGGATCTCAACGCCATGCTGCGGGAGGATATGGCGTATTACGAGGCGCAGGCCGCCACCGTGGTGGATGAGGACACCACGGTGCTTCCCAACGGAGAGGCGGCAGACCAATCTGTGTCCCCCATCCGCCAGGTTGTGCTCAGCGGCATACGCCTGCTGCTGGGCTGGGCGAAATTCCTGATGTAATGCGGCGGGGCATCTGCGGAAAGGAGCGCACCCCATGAAGAAAGAACATCTATGGATCCTCTCCCGGGACGCCAAGCGCAGCCTGCACTGCGTCCTGTGGCAGCCGGATAGCGGCGAGGTGCGGGCGGTGGTGCAAATCATTCACGGCATGGAGGAGTATGTGGAGCGGTACGAGGACTTCGCCCTCTACATGACCAGCCGCGGCATCGCAGTCATTGGCCACGATATGCTGGGCCACGGCCAGAGCGTGCGGGAGCCGAAGGAGATGGGCTTCTTCACCGAGCAGGACGGCGACCAGGTCATTGTGGACGACGTGGAGAGCGTGGCCCTCCGGGTTCAGGGCACCTTCCCCTTTGCGCCGCTGGTGCTGCTGGCCCACAGCATGGGTTCCTTTGTGGCGCGGCGCTATATCACCCAGTACACCGGAAAGGCCAGAGGGGTCATTTTGATGGGCACCGGCATCGTGTCCGGGCAGGCCGCCGCAGTGGCCGGCGGAATCGCCAGCCTGCTGTGCCTGATTCTGGGGCCCACCTATCACAGCAAATGGCTGGAGAATCGGGTGGTGGGGCGCTTCAACCGGCAGTTCACCGCCACCCGGACCCGCTGCGACTGGCTCAGCCGGGATGTGGAGAATGTAGACCGTTACTTACAGGACCCGCTGTGCGGCAACTGCTTCACCGTCGGCGGATACCGGGATTATTTCAGGCTGGCCGGCCGTCTGGCCCGCCAGGAGGATTTTGAACAAATCAACACACGGATGCCCATGGTGCTGGTCTCCGGTGAAAAGGACCCGGTGGGCCACATGGGGAAGGACATTCCCAAACTCACCCAGCTCTACCATAAGTGGGGGGTGATAGACGTCACCTACAAGCTGTGGAAGGACGACCGGCACGAACTGCTGAACGAGCCTGACCGGGAGGACATCTACGGCTGGCTGCTGGGCTGGATCGAAAATCACGTTTTACAGGAGTTTCATTGATTCGCTGAACGATAAAACGCCGTACCAAAGCGTCTGCTTCGGTACGGCGTTTTTCTGTAAAAGATTCAGCGGAACCTGGTTCTGCGCTGAGGGTCGCGGCCCAGGGGTATCTCCGGGTGTTGGGCCATCAGGGCGCGCACCTCGGCCTCCGGCGTCCGCTCGTTCAGGTTGGCGCTGTACTCCCCCAGGGAGGCGGCCCACTCCCCCTCCGCCCCATAGTTCACCACAAGGCGGTAGCTGTGGAAGGTGGCCTCCCCGCCGGTGGCCTCCTTCAGCTGGATATACCAGCGGACAATGTCCCGATAGGGGATGTAGCGCCCGCCCAGCCCGGCAAAGCGGCTCAGATAGAGGCACTCCGCCCCGAAGCGGACTCCCTTGATACGGCGGGCCTGGCGGAAATCTCGCTGCCACTCCTCCTGGGGGAGGGGCGCGGTCAACGGCTGATAGGGGAGCAGCATGGCAAACTCCTTTCTGTTGTGGGCAGTCCCCCGCAGGGACGCAACCCCAGGGCAGACAGCGCATAAACTGGGAGAGGAACGACGGCTTTCGACCGGCCTGCGCAGGCGGATAGGAGTGGATATGTCAAACGCAGCACAAGGGCCGTCAGGGGGCGCACTGGTGACAGCGGCGGCAGCCATGGCGCTGGTCATTGCCGAAGGGCGCAGCCAGGAACAGCTGGAGCTGCTGTCCCTGTTCCTCACATCGCTGGCGGACAATCTGGCGCTGTACGCAGCCCAGCTGCCCAGCGAAGACGGGAATAACGACACCCTCCTGACGCAGTAAAAGGCCGGGGCGGAGGCACAGCCTTCCGCCCCGGCCGTGATGGTTCAGAGATTTAGGAGCGGCCAAAATCCCGGAAGAATTTGTCATGCACCACCTGCACCGCCCGGTCGGCGTCCGCCTCGTCCACCAGGACGGAGACCTTGATTTCGCTGGTGGAAATCATATTGATATTGATACCGGCGGCATACAGGGCCTCGAACATGGCGGCGGCCACGCCGGGGTTGCCAATCATGCCGGCCCCCACGATGGAAACCTTGGCGATATGGTCATTGATGGAGATGTCCTCAAACCCGAGGCTCTCCTTGCGCTCGTCCAGCAGCTGCTTGCACAGCTCCGTATCGCTGCGGGCCACGGTGAAGGAGATGTCCTTCTCGTCCCCCCGGCCGATGGACTGCAAAATCACGTCCACGTTGACATTGTTCCTGGCCAGCAGGGAGAACACCTTAAAGGCCACGCCGGGCTCATTTTTCAGGCCCACCAGCGCCAGGCGGGCAATATTTTTATCCTTCGTGACACCGCTGACATGAGAATTTTCCATCGGTTTTACTACCTCCTTAACAATCGTACCCGGGTTCCCGGTGAAGCTGGACAGCACTTCCAGGTTGACGTTGTACCGTTTCGCCATCTCCACGCTGCGGTTGTGCAGCACCTTGGCGCCCAGGGTGGCCATTTCCAGCATTTCGTCATAAGTGATTTCGTCGATTTTCCTGGCCCCTTCCACCTTGTTGGGGTCTGCGGTGTAGACGCCGTCCACATCGGTGAAAATCTGGCATTTGTCCGCATGGAGGACGGCGGCCAGCGCTACGGCAGAGGTGTCGCTGCCGCCCCGGCCCAGGGTGGTGACATCGTCATACCGATTGATGCCCTGGAAGCCGGTGAAGATGACGATTTTGTGGGAATCCAACTCCGCCTGGAGACGTTCCGTGTCGATGCGCTTGATGCGGGCATCGCCGTAGACCCGGTTGGTCTTAAAGCCCACCTGCCAGGCGTTCAGCGAGATGACGGGGTACCCCATCCCTTCTATCACCATGGCACACAGGGCCACGGACTGCTGCTCGCCAATGGTGAGCAGCTGGTCCAGCTCCCGTTTGGACGCCCGGGGGTTGTACTCCTTCGCCATCGCAATCAGATGGTCAGTGGTTTTGCCCTGGGCGGACAGGACGACCACCACGTCGTTCCCCGCCCGATAGGTATCGGTGATGATTTTGGCGACGTGCTGCACCCGTTCCAGGTTCGCAACGGAGGAGCCGCCAAACTTTTGCACGATCAGAGCCATTGTAAAAAAGGACCTCCCTCATATGACCTGCCGGAGCGCAGACTGCGCCTCCGGCTCACTCTCAATTTATGCGCCTGCCCGCCAGGGGGCGCAGGGCTTACAGCACCCGGTACAGAGCGCGGATCTCCAGCCCCTTCGCCCAGGCGCGGAGCTGGGGCGGGGTCATGGCCTCATCGGTGATGAAGGCGCTCTCTCCGTCCTTGGCGTCGCCGTTGCGCAGGCGCTTGGCCCCGTCCATGAACAGGTCGCCTGCCACCCGGAGGTACCAGCGGTTGGCCACCTCGTCCACGGAATAGGTGGTGTCGCTGCCCCCCTCTTCCCAGGTGATGAGCTTCTTGCCTTTGGCCCGGACGATGTCCATCACGTCGGCCACCACGGCGGAGGCGGTGGGCATTTTGCCTGCCCCGCGGCCATAGAACATGACATCCCCGATGGAGTCACCGGTGACAAGGATGGCGTTGAACACATCCTCCACGTTGGCAAGGGGGGACTCCTCATCCACCAGATGGGGGGCCACATAGGCGCAGACCTTGCCGTCGCTCTCCCTGCGGATAGAGCGGCCAAACAGCTTGATGCGGTAGCCGCCGCTGCGGGCATAGGCCACGTCGGACAGGGTGATGTTGGAGATGCCTTCCGTAGGCACCTGCTCCGGGTAGATGTGCCGCCCGTAGCCCAGGGAGGACAGGATGCAGATTTTCCGGCAGGCGTCGTGGCCCTCAATGTCGGCGGTGGGATCCTTCTCGGCATAGCCGTTGTCCTGGGCCTCCTTCAGCGCCGCGTCAAAGGACAGACCGGCGCGAATCATCCGGGTCAGGATATAGTTGGTGGTGCCGTTCAGGATGCCAACGATTTCCTGGAGCTCGTTGGCGGCCAGGCAGTTACTCATGGGCCGCAGGATGGGGATGCCGCCGCCCACGGAGGCCTCGAACAGGTAGGAGCAGCCGTTGGCCTTGGCCAGCTGGAGCAGCTCATAGCCGTGGGTGGCCACCAGCTCCTTGTTGGAGGTGACGACGCTCTTCCCCTTGGACAGGGCCCGCTTCGTGCAGTCATAGGCGAAGCCCACGCCGCCCATGGTCTCCACCACCACGGCCACCTCCGGGTCGTTTTCAATAATGGAGAAGTCGTGAATCACCCGGTCGGCATAGGGGTCGCCGGGGAACTCCCGCAAATCCAAGATATATTTCAGATTGACTTCGTTGGCCACCCGCTCGGAGATGTGCTGGCCGTTTTTGTAAAAAATCTCGCCAACACCGCTGCCGACTGTGCCGTAACCCAGAATTGCTACATTTACCATAATGATAGACACCTCACTCTATATTGCCGCGAACGGCTGCCCCGCGGCTGCCAGCCTGGATTCCTTACCCGGCCAGAATCTCAAACTTTAGTACGCCCTCCATAGAGGACGCCTTGTGAACCAATTCCTCCAGCGGCATAATCAGCCCGGAGGTCTCGGTGGACAGGGTGACGGCGGCGATGCCGCCGGTGGGGATGGACTGATTGATGGTGAGAATATTCCCGCCGGAAGCGGCAAAAATATTCAAAATGGAGGACAGCACCCCAGGCTCATCCTTCAGCATGGCCTGCATGGTGACGATGCGGCCCCGCATCATGTCACTGAGGGGATGCACCGCATCCCTGTACTTGTAGAAGGCGCTGCGGCTGATGCCCACAAGGCGGGTGGCCTCGTTGACGGTGGCCGCTTCCTTCCACTCCAGGGCCTGCTTGGCCCTGGCCACCTTCAAAATGATTTCCGGCAGGGCGGACGCCTCTACAATATAATACTTGGATTCCTGAGCCATAGCACCCCAGCCTCTCTCCCGGTCAGCCACCAAACAGGGCACGGAAACCGGGGGAAGCCGGAGAAAATGCTTTGCTTCACGGCCATATGTCCGCGCACGGTGGCCACTTGTACTCGTGCACCGATTATTCTAGCATACCTGCCCCCCCATTTACAACCGTTTTTTCTTCCAAAATTCTCGTTATTTCCCATACCGCCTTTGACAAAGAGGCGGAGTTTGGAGGTTCGCCTATGGAACGGAACTGGAAAACGCTGGGCCTGGCCCTGGCGGGCGCCGCCGTACTGCTGACGCCGGTGCTGCGGCAGACGGCCCTGGTCGCCGGGGCAGCGCTGGGGCTGGCGGCGGCGCTGAACGTACCGGTCTCCGCCCTGGAGCGGCGGGGGCTGAAGCGGGGCTGGGGCGCGGCGGCGATTCTGACAGGCGGGGCCGTTGTTCTGGCGGCGCTGCTCCTGCTGTGCGCCACAGAGGGCTGCAAGGGGATTGCCGCCCTCCCGGTCGGCGGCCTTTTGGCCAGGGTCAGCGGGGCCTTGCAGCCGATGCTGGCGGCGTTGCCCGCCCCCCTGTCCGACCTGGCCCGGCAGGGGCTGCGCTGGCTGACGGCGGAGGAGGACGGTTTGTGGGCCAAAGCCGGGGCGTGGCTGGCGGAGTGGGCAGCGGCAGTGGCCGGCAAGCTGCCGGGGATGCTGTTCACCGGAGCGGTGACGGTGTTCGCGGCGTTCTATGCCGTGACGGACTGGCGGCGGGTGACCGGGGAACTTGCCCGCCTGCTGCCGGAGCGCTGGCGGACCTGGTGCCGGAGGATGCTGGGCCACCTGAAACGCGGGGCTGCCGGATGGCTGGCGGTGCAGGGGCGGATGCTGCTGGTGCAGTTCGGCCTGCTGGCGGCGGGGCTGGCCCTGCTGCGGGTGGAGGGCTTTCTGCTGGCGGCCGCCCTGATTGCCCTGTTGGACGCGCTGCCCCTGCTGGGGTGCGGTACGGCCCTGGTACCTTGGGCGCTGCTGTCCCTCCTGGAAGGGGACGGCGGCAGGGCCCTGGGCCTTTTGGTGCTGTGGCTGGTGGTCTGGCTGTGCCGGACGCTGCTGGAGCCGAGGCTCATGGGGCAGCGGGTAGGGGTCAGCCCGGTTTGGACGCTGCTGGCCGCCTACCTGGGAGCGCAGGCTCTGGGGCTGGCGGGGCTCGTCGGTGCGCCCATCCTGCTGGCGGCAGCGGCGGAGCTGCTGCAGGGCGGGGAGGGTCAAACGGAGGT
>JAJQFX010000260.1 GCA_021200895.1 Clostridiales bacterium
GGGGCCACCCCCCCCCACCACCCCCCCCCACCCCGCGCTGCCGCAGGGCGGGGCGCGGGGCGTACATCCCCCTGTGGCATTGGATGGCCCTGTTCCAGCGGGCCTTCCTGCGGGCGGGGGTGGCCATCTGGCAGACGCAGGGCTATAACCGGCACTCCTTCGTCTCCCTCCCCTTGCCCCTCAGCGTGGGCTACAGCAGCCGGTGCGAGCTGCTGGAGTTCACCCTGGAGAGCGACATTCCCCTGGATGAAATACCGGCCCGGCTGAACGCCACCCTGCCGGAGGGCATCGTGGTGGAGCGGTGCTATGAGGCGGAGGCGCCGTTCAAGCGCATTGCGGCCATCGACTGGACGGTGGCGCTTGAATATGACGACGGTACGCCGGAGGGCGCCCTCCCCGCCCTGGAGGAGTTCTTTGCCCAGGAGAGCTGCGTCATTCAGAAGCCCTCCAAGAAGTCCAAGAAGGGCTATACGGAGCTGGATCTGATTCCCATGGTCTACCAGTGGGACGCCGCGGAGGAGCCGCAAGCGGTAAACCTGCACCTGCGGCTGATGGCCCAGAATCCGGGGCTGAACCCGGCGGTGCTGGTAGGTACCCTGACGGAGCGGCGGCCGGAGCTGACGCCGGACTTCGTCCGCTATCGTAGAAATGAAATTTTCGGGGCGGACGGCGGAATTTTTCGGTAAAAAAGTGCTTGCATTTCCGGCGTTCCCATGCTATAGTATACAAGTTGAATAAAGGGTGTTCCTCTGCCCTGCTGCCGGATGTCGGCGGCCGCCCTGCGGGGGCAAAGCGCAAGAATGCCTATAAAACAGGAGGAAAACCATTATGGCAAATCTGATTGAAACGCTGAATGCGCAGAACATGAAGCAGGAAGTGCCGGTCATTGAGGTCGGCTCTACCGTCCGTGTCCACATCAAGGTCAAGGAAGGCTCCAAGGAGCGTATCCAGATTTTTGAGGGTACCGTCATCGCCAAGAAGCACGGCAGCGTCAGCGAGACCTTCACCGTCCGCCGCATCTCCTATGGCGTTGGCGTGGAGAAGGTGTTCCCCGTCCACTCCCCCAACGTGGTGAAGGTGGAGACCGTTCGCCGCGGCAAGGTGCGTCGCGCCAAGCTGTACTATCTGCGCGGCCGCGTGGGCAAGGCCGCCAAGATCGCGGAGAAGCTGTAAGCATCATTCGGAGTTTTCCGAGACAGAGAAAGGAGCGGGAAACCGCTCCTTTTTTGTTAAGGAACCTCTGAACAAATGCAGCTGCGGCGCCTTGCGGTAAATTTCCGCCATAAATGCGTTGTAAAAATCTTGAAATCCGTCAGGATTACTGCGCTTTTGTGCCTTTTTCTGACGCAAATTTCCTCGCAATTCGCTCTTGCTCATTTATTCAGAGGTTCCTTAGACTTGTGAGCGTGGTGGCAAAATGTATCAACCCAATAAGAAAAATCAGGCCAAGCGGCAGGCCCGCAGCCAGACCCGGCAGGAGAAAGCTACCAGCGGCCAGCCTGGCAGCATGACGGTGCAGTGGTATCCGGGGCACATGGCCAAGACCCGCCGCATGATTCAGGAGAATCTGAAGCTGGTGGATTTGGTGGTGGAGATCATCGACGCCCGCATCCCCGTCTCCAGCCGCAACCCGGATCTGGACGAACTGGTGGGGGAGAAGCCCCGCCTCATCCTCCTGAACCGGGCCGACCAGGCCGACCCCGGAATGAATCGGGTGTGGTCGGACTGGTTCCGCGCCCAGGGTCTTTCCGTCCTGCAAACGGACTGCAAGACCGGCGCAGGGGTGAAGCAGTTCCCCGCCGTGGTGCGGAGCATCCTGGCGGACAAAATTGCCCGGTGGGAGGAGCGGGGCCAGGTGGGCCGCCCCATCCGGGTGATGGTGGTGGGGGTGCCCAACGTGGGCAAGTCCACCTTCATCAACCAGGTGGCCCAGCGGAAGGTCGCCGCCGCCGAGAACCGCCCCGGCCTGACCCGGGGCAAGCAGTGGGTGACGGTGGACGCCGGGCTGGAGCTGCTGGACACGCCGGGCATCCTCTGGCCCAAGTTTGAGGACGAGACGGTGGGGCTGCATCTGGCCTTCACCGGCGCGGTGAAGGATACCATCATGGATTTGGAGACGCTGGGCTGCCACCTCATCCTGCTGCTGGCCCGGCGCTACCCGGAGGCCGTGCAGGCCAGATATAAAATCGACACGCCGGAGGATGCCCAGGGCTGGGAACTGCTGGAGGCCGCCGCACGGAAGCGGGGCTTCCTGGTATCCGGCGGCGAGGTGGATTTGGAGCGGATGGCGCGGGTGCTGCTGGAGGAATGCCGCTCCGGCAAACTGGGGCGGTTCACGCTGGAGGAACCCCCGGCCGGGAAAAAGGAGTAATAGCCCACCCTTACAGTAGGATTTTATCGACCAAAGGATGACAAAATTGCTCGTTTCGCCCGCCTCCGGCAGGGCGAAACGGCAATCCCCGCCAGCCGCCATCGGCGGCAGCTTTGGTGCGTAACAAGTCACAT
>JAJQFX010000065.1 GCA_021200895.1 Clostridiales bacterium
CCTGGGCGTCCGCTCAGGGTACCGCCAGCCAGTCGTCCACCACATTTTTCAGGCTGGAGGGTGTCACCAGCCCGGAAATCAGCTGCTCCATCAGCTCGTCAATGACCCTGGTGCTGGTGGTGATGTTGGGGACGGCGGTGATTTCCTTCCCCGCCGCGCCCCGGCGGACGATTTGCACGCCGTAGCTCTCGCAAAACGCATCCTCGGCCCCCTGCTCCACATTGTCCACCAGGACGGAGTAGAGCAGCATTTCCGGGCGGCCGTCTCCCGCGGTCAGGGTACGCTCCGCAGCAAACAGTTCTTTCATGGTAAAACCTCCGATTCAGTATGGGATAGCATTCATTATAAAGTAGCTCGTCCGATTTCAGAGGGGAATCCTGTCGTGCCGATTCCGGCTTCTTTTGGCGGGGGCGCGGGGATACGGCGGCAATTTGACGCAAGCCGGGGAGGAAAGGGAGGCGGCCTCAGGATGACAACTTTTTTTGTCAAAATTTGAGAAATGGGGTTGACAAGGAAAGTTGTCAATGTTATACTGAGGATGACAACAAAAGTTGTCAAACTGCTGCGCAGCGCGCGATGCGCAGAAAGGAGACGAGCCAGTTGCCCCTTTATAATCAACTGAAAACCTACCGCAGCAAGCTAGGCGTCAACCAGCAGGAACTGGGGCGTCTGGCGGGGGTTTCCCGCCAGACCATCAGTCTGATTGAGCGGGGGGACTATTCCCCCTCCGTGACCCTGGCGCTGAAGCTGGCCAAGGTGTGCGGCTGTACTGTGGAGGACATTTTTTCCTATGAGGAGGATCACGATGAAGAACAAGGATAAGATTCAGCAGGAGAATCGGAAGGCGCTGCCCAAGTTCCTGCTCATTCTGGTGTGCAGCGTGGTGGCCGGACTCCTGGTCGGAGGTATCATGGTTGCGACGTGGGAGGCCGGCACGGATTACACCCTCCAAGACGTCCTCTGTGAGGTGCTGGGGATGGTCAGCCCCTGGCTGACGGGGGCGGTGACGGTGGTTTGTATGCCGATTGCGCTGTATTTTCACCTCCGTGGAAAGTGCCGCTGGCAGAACTGGGATGGGGAAGCGGATGATGTTCTGGACCATGCGGAGCATGAGCTGTCCATTGGCTTGATTATCAGCAACGTCAACATGGCGCTGACCATGCTGTTCTACGGTGTGGCGACCACGCTGTGGTACAGTTGGGCGGGTTATATTGCCGCCCAGATTGGACTGGTCGTTTCGCTGGCGCTTCTGGTGGTGTATCAGCAGAAGACGGTAGACCTGTGCAAGCGGATGAATCCGGAAAAGCAGGGCAGCGTCTACGATGTGAATTTCCAGAAGAAGTGGATTGAATCCTGCGATGAAGCGGAGCGGACAAATATCTACCGTTCGTCCTACCGGGCCTACCGGACTATGAGCGTCACGCTGCCCATTTTGTGGCTGGTGGCGATGGTGGCGGGGCTGTGGTTTGACGGTGTCGGGCCGCTGGCGGTGGTGCTGGTGTCCGCCGCCTGGCTGGTGCAGACGCTGAGCTACGGCCTGGAGGCCCTGCGGCTGGAAGCACCAAAGAAGCAAACAAAATAATAAAAGGAGGAACACAACATGGCAAAAAAGGAAAAACGGTTCGAGCGGGTCTACAAA
The DNA here is from genome assembly GCA_021200895.1 of Clostridiales bacterium. Lineage (GTDB taxonomy): Bacteria > Bacillota > Clostridia > Oscillospirales > Oscillospiraceae > Onthomonas. The sequence goes on from JAJQFX010000065.1 coordinate 1,640, forward strand.
GAGGGCAGCGATTTGTCCACCGAGGTGAACGTCCTGGTGGACAAGAGCACCCGCATCCAGTATCTCCTGGTGAAAAGCGGCTACGGTATGGGGGTGACGCCCCTGCTGGACAGCGAGGGCAAGCCCCTCCTGTGGAGGCCGGAGCCGAAGGAGCCGTCCTGGGACGATTGACGGCTGTGCTGGCGGAGGTATGACAGGAGTGTGCTGCTCCTCATAGCACAAAACCCCTTGGGTGGATTGCCGCTAAAACGGCAGTCCGCCCAATTTTGCGCTTGGAGCGCCAAATTGATTTCCACGTATTCTTTCTGAAAATGTTGCGAACCACAGCAAAATGTGCTAAACTAATCTAGGGAGCCTCTGAACAAATGCACTTCGGTGTCTTGCGGTAAATTTCCGCCATAAATGCGTTGCAAAATCTTGAAATCCGTCAGGATTCCTGCGCTTTTGCGCCTTTTTCTGACGCAAATTTCCTCGCAATCCGCTCTCGTCCATTTATTCAGAGGTTCCCTGGAGTATCCCTCTCCTGACCGCCTGTTGTCCGGTCGGGGGAGCCACTACCATGAAACACAAGGAAGGTGCCTTATGGCAAAACCAATGATTGCAATCGTGGGCCGGCCCAACGTGGGCAAGTCCATGCTCTTTAACCGGCTGGTGGGGGAGCGGCTGTCCATCGTAGAGGACACCCCCGGCGTCACCCGGGACAGGTTGTATGCCGACTGCGAATGGCTGGGCCGGACGTTCACCGTGGTGGACACCGGCGGCATTGAACCCCGCAACGATAACGAGATTCTGAACTTCATGCGGGAGCAGGCGGAAATCGCCATTCAGAACGCCACCGTCATCGTCTTCGTCTGTGACATCAGAACGGGCATCACCGCCAACGATGAGGCGGTGGCCTCCATCCTCCAGCGCTCCCACAAGCCCATCGTGCTGGCCGTCAACAAGTGCGACAGCACCGGCCAGGCCGCCCTGAACAATACCGACATCTACGAGTTCTACAACCTGGGCCTGGGCGACCCCATCGCCGTCTCCGCCGTCCACGGCATTGGCATAGATGAGATGCTGGAGGCCTGCTTCTCCTACTTCCCGGAGGACGCGGAAGAAGGGGAGGAGGACGACATCATTAAGGCAGCCATCATTGGCAAGCCCAACGTGGGCAAATCCTCCCTGACCAACAGGATTCTGAGGGAGGAGCGGGTCATTGTCTCCGATGTGGCGGGCACCACCCGGGACGCGGTGGACAGCTACTTTGAGAATCAGTACGGCAAATACTGCTTTATCGACACGGCAGGAATGCGGAAAAAGAGCCGGGTCACTGACCGGGTGGAGCGGCTCTCCGTTCTCCGGGCCACCATGGCCATTGATCGGGCGGATGTCTGCCTCATCCTCATCGACGCCCACGAGGGCGTCACCGAGCAGGACACCAAGGTGGCCGGGCTGGCCCACGAGGCTGGGAAGGCCTCCATCATCGTGGTCAACAAGTGGGACGACATCGAGAAGGACGATAAGACCATGGACAGATTTAAGGAGGACATCCGCCGCGACCTGGCCTATATGCCCTACGCACCCATGGCCTTCATCTCCGCCAAGACCGGGCAGCGGGTGAACACCCTGTTCCAGCTCATCAACAAGGTGTATGAGGCCTCACTGATGCGCATTACCACCGGTGTGCTGAACTCTGTGCTGGCAGACGCCACCACCAGGGTGCAGCCCCCCACCGACCGGGGCCGCCGCCTGAAGCTCTACTATATGACACAGGTCAGCGTAGCGCCCCCCACCTTTGTGGTGTTCTGCAATGAGAAGAAGCTGTTTCACTTCTCCTATCAGCGCTATCTTGAAAACCAGATTCGGGGCACCTTTGGTTTGGACGGGACCCCGATTCGTCTGCTGATCCGGCAAAAGGGAGAGAAGGAGGAATTCTGATGATGGAACTGATTCCAATGACGGTTGGCCTGATTGCCCTGGTGGCGGCGGTCTCCTACCTGCTGGGCTGCTGCAACTCGGCGCTGATTATCTCCAAATATATCCTGCACGACGATGTGCGCGACCATGGCAGCGGCAACGCCGGGCTGACCAACTTCTACCGGGTGTTCGGCAAGAAGAAGGTGGTCTGGGTGGTGGTCGGCGATTTGGCCAAGGCCATCCTCGCCTGCGCTTTCGGCGGCTGGATTTTTGGCACGATGATGGGCTATGCGGTTGTCGGCAAGCTGATTGGCGGCATCTTCTGCATTTTAGGCCACTCCTTCCCCTGTATGTTCGGCTTCAAGGGGGGCAAGGGCGTCCTGGCCGGGGCCGGGGTCATCCTCAGCATGGACTGGCGTATTGCCCTGATTTGCCTGGGGGTGTTCCTCCTGATTGTGGTCTGCACCAGGATGGTCTCGCTTGGCTCCATGGTGGCGGCGGCGCTGTTCCCCATCACCTGCTGGACCATTTACCATGACGGCCTGGTGGTGGTGCTGGCCTGCGTAGCCAGCATCCTGATTGTGGTGCGCCACAAGGACAACGCCAAGCGCATTGCCAACGGCGAAGAGAGCAAGCTTGAGTTTAAAAAGGAGTAACCGATATGAAAAGGATTGTTGTATTGGGTTCCGGCGCCTGGGGGACAGCGCTGGCGCTGCTGCTGCTGGAAAACGGCAACGATGTGACCATGTGGAGCTTCTTCCAAAGCGAATGTGATACCCTCCGGACGACCCATGAAAACCCCATGCTCCAGGGCGTCCCCATCCCGAAGGGGCTGGGACTGACCGCGGACATGGGCTGCGCCGGGGAGGCAGACGTGGTGGTGCTGGCTACCCCATCCTTCGCCTACCGCTCCACCGCCGCCCAGCTGAAATCCATTGTCCGCCCCGGCACGGTGATCGTCAGCGCGGGCAAGGGCTTTGAGCAAAAGACCTCTCTGCGGCTCAGCGAGGTCATCGAGTCAGAGCTTGGCCCGGACTGCCCCATCGTGGTGCTGTGCGGCCCCACCCACGCGGAGGAGGTGGGCCGGAGGGTGCCCACCGCCATTGTGGCGGCCTCCAAATCCCGGGCTGCCGCCGAGTTGGTGCAGGACCTCTTTATGAACCAGCGGTTCCGGGTGTACACCTCCTCCGACGTGGTGGGCTGCGAGGTGGGCGCTGCGCTGAAAAACGTCATGGCGCTGTGCGCCGGTGTTATCGACGGCATGGGCTATGGCGACAACACCCGCGCCATGATGATGACCCGCGGGCTGACGGAGATGGCCCGGCTGGGCACCGCCATGGGCGGCTATCAGTCCACTTTTGCCGGGCTGACCGGCGTGGGGGATTTGATCGTCACCTGCACCAGCACCCACTCCCGGAATCATACCGCCGGAGTGATGATTGGCCAGGGCATGACACCCCAGGAGGCACTGGACGCCATGGGCGGCAAGGTGGTGGAGGGTTACTATGCCGCCGCTACCGGCGTGGAGCTGGCGCAGAAATGGAACGTAGAGCTGCCCATCACCCAGGCGGCCTACGCCGTGCTGTATGAGGGCGAGCGGGTGGAGGATATGTTCCACTCGCTGATGACCCGCAAGAAAAACCATGAGGTGGAGGATGCCTGGGTCAAGTGACCGCTGCCCCGGCAAAATGACCGAAAAAAACACCTGGAGAGGGTTATGAACTATCAGACGATTTTATTTGACTTGGACGGCACCCTTTTAAACACCTTGGATGACCTGCACGCGGCCTGCAATTATGCGCTGGCTGCGGTGGGGGAGCCGCTCCGCAGCAGGGAAGAGGTACGCCGGTTCGTGGGCAACGGCATTGGAACGCTGCTGGCGCGGGCAATTCCCGGAGGGGCGGCCCATCCCCGGTATGAGGAGGCCCTCGCCCTGCTGCAACGCTACTATCGCGCCCACGACAGGGTGAAAACCACCCCTTACGAAGGGGTGCTGCCGCTGCTGGATGCGCTGACGGAGCGGGGGTACCGGCTGGGCGTCGTCTCCAACAAGCCAGACGGGCCGGTAAAGACCCTGTGCCGCGCCTATTTTGGGGACAGAATCGATGTCGCCATCGGGGATAGGCCAGGCTTTCGCCGGAAGCCCGCCCCGGATACGGCGCTGGAAGCCCTGCGGGAGCTGGGGACGAACCCCGCCTCTGCCCTCTATGTGGGGGACAGCGACGTGGACATCGCCACGGCCCGGAACGCCGGATTGTCCTGCCTCTCCGTGACCTGGGGCTTCCGGGACAGGGACGTGCTCCTGGCGGCCGGTGCGACAGCCCTGGCGGACAGTCCCCAGGAGGTGCTGGCCTTCTTGGAGAGTGAGGAACCATGCGGGTGCTGATTGACGGCGACGGCTGTCCTGTGGTGAACGACGCGCTGGCGCTGTGCCGTCGGTTCGGCGTCCCTTGCCTCATCTTCTGCGACACCGCCCATGAGCTGCAGCGGGAGGACGCGGAGACTGTCGTTGTGTCCAAAGGGGCGGACAGCGCCGACTTCGCCCTGGTGAACCGGGTAGAGCCGGGGGATGTGGTGGTGACCCAGGATTACGGCCTGGCGGCCATGTGCCTGAGCCGACAGGCTGCGGTGCTGAATCAGGACGGCAGGCGCTATACGGAGGAGAATATAGACGGCCTGCTCTACACCCGCTACCTCGGCGGCAAGGTGCGCCGGGGCGGCGGGCGGCTGAAAGGGCCGCCCAAGCGGAAGCCGTCGCAAACAGAAGCTTTCCGCATTGCGCTTCATCAGCTGCTGGAGGAATGCCGCTGAACTGACTGACGTTGACAGAATCGGCAGAGCGCATAGCCTCAAGCAGATGATTTTCGGAAATATGCTGAAAATAAAATTGACATCTTGCAAAGAAAGAACAGATTTTGTATAATAGCAAAACTAGCGAATCGGTACCAACTGTAAAGCGTGAAAAAGGAAAAAAGGAGGAACCTTTCCATATGAATGCAAAAAGTGAGTCCGTACAAGATAACAAAATGGGTGCGCTGCCTGTCAACAAGCTGCTGGTCGGCATGGCGCTGCCGCTGATCATCTCCATGCTGGTGCAGGCGGCTTATAATATTGTAGACAGCGTGTTCGTCTCTATGGTCAGCGAGGACGCCCTGACGGCGGTTTCCCTGGCCTTCCCGATTCAAACGGTGATGATTGCCGTGGCCAACGGCACCGGTGTCGGCGTGAACTCCATCCTGTCCAAGGCCCTGGGGGAGAAGAAGCATGACGAGGCCAGCCAGATGGCTAATCACGGCATCTTTCTGGCGTTCTGCTCCTTCCTGGCCTTCGTGCTGGTGGGCGCGTTTGTCAGCGGGCCCTTCTATCACAGCCAGGTCAGCGCGGACAGTGAGATTGCCATCGGCGGCATCCAGTACATGACCATCTGCTGCTGCTTCAGCTTTGGCCTGTTTATGCAGAATATGTTGGAGCGGCTGCTCCAGTCCACCGGTCACACTGTCCAGACCATGATAAGCCAGTCCACCGGTGCTATCATCAATATCATTCTGGATCCGCTGCTGATTTTCGGCGTGGGTATTTTCCCGGAGATGGGTGTGGCCGGTGCAGCCATTGCCACGGTGATTGGCCAGCATATTGCGGCCTGCATCGCCTTCTTTATGAACATCAGGTATAACACGGAAATCAGACTGTCCCTCCGTAAGGTTTTCCAGCCCAAACTGGACATTATCAAGCGGATTTATGTGGTGGGCGTGCCTACCATCATCATGCAGTCCATCGGCTCGGTGACGACCTACGGTATGAACCTGATTTTGGTCTCCTTCACCACTACCGCCACCGCGGTATACGGCGTGTATTACAAGCTGCAATCCATCTTCTTCATGCCGGTGTTCGGCCTGACCAGCGCCATGGTGCCTATCATCGCCTTTAACTATGGTGCGCAGAAGCGCAGCCGTATGGTGCAGACCATTAAGCTGGGTATCTGTTATGCGTTGGGCTTTATGGTCTTGGGCATCGTGCTGTTCCAGGCATTCCCGGCGCAGCTGCTGAGCATTTTCAGCGCATCGGAGAATATGCTGGAGATTGGCGTCCCCGCCCTGCGGACGATTTCTCTGAGCTACGTCTTTGCCGGTGCCTGTATCGTGCTGGGGACTACCTTCCAGGCGTTGGGAAATGGCGTGTACTCTATGGTCGTCTCCTTTGGGCGTCAAATCGTGGTGCTGCTGCCGGTAGCTTATCTCCTGTCCAAGGTGGGCGGTCTGTCCGCTATCTGGTGGGCGTTCCCCATCGCTGAACTGATGAGCATGGCGCTGTCCCTTTACTTCTTCCTGCGTATCTACCGGAAGGTGATTCGCAACGTCCCTGACGTGGCGTAAAACCTGTTTTAACCAGAATTTCCAGAAAAAGGTGTGAAGAAATTTGAGTTTCTTCACACCTTTTTCACCGTTTTCTGTCGAACTGTGGTAGAATGACGGTATTACGGCGTTTGGCGCGGAGGGATACGCAAATGAAGCAATGGATACGGCGGGGAACGGCAGCGCTCTGCTTGTTGCTCTGCCTGGCGGGGCTGCTGGTCTGCTCGTCCGATTCCAACCTGGGGCGTTGGGTCTATTACCTACCGGAGACGGTGGAGTTCAACGGGCAGGATATTGAGGTGGACAACACCCTGGAGCGCAGCGAGCTGGAGGAGGACAGCTTCTCCCAGGACGAGGACGGGACGCTGTCCTACAGCGGGGAAGCCCTGTACGGCATCGATCTTTCCGCCCATCAGGGAGCGGTGGACTGGGCCGCAGTGGCGGCGTCCGGGGTGGACTTTGCCATGCTTCGGGCAGGCTACCGGGGCTACGGCACCGGTGCGCTGGCGAAGGACAGCCGGTTTGCAGAGAACCTCGCCGGTGCGCAGGAGGCTGGGCTCCAGGTGGGGGTGTACTTTTTCTCCCAGGCTGTCTCGGTGGAGGAGGCAGAGGAGGAGGCCGCCTTTGTGCTGACCCTGCTGGACGGGCAAACGCTGGAGTTTCCCATCGCCTATGACTGGGAGTACATCACCTATGACGATGCCCGTACCGACGGCCTGGATGCGGACACGGTAACGGCCTGTGCGGCAGCCTTCTGCGCCGCCATCGAAGCGGCGGGATATGACGCCATGGTGTACTGTAACGGCGAGTTGGGCTATCTGAACTATGACCTCAGCCAGCTGCGGGACTACGAGGTGTGGTACGCCGAATACGCCGATGCCCCCGGCTTTGCTTACGCCATTTCCATGTGGCAGTATTCCAGCTCCGGCGCGGTCAGCGGAATCGAGGGGGATGTGGATTTGGACATCTGGTTCCTCCTGGCGGAAACGGAGACGGAAGCGGAATAAAACCAGTTCCGGGAAACAGATTTGCGGAATGATAGGTCGAAAAGGCAAAAAAATTGTCCAAATTCACAAAAAAATGATTGTTAAACTATTCACAAAATCAGAAGATTGCGCTATAATATTGCAGTATTATGGAGCGGTGTGCGTGAGGGTACTGTGCGGCTCTTTGGGCGTCCATTTGAGCTGACCAGTTGGCAAGGGTTTCTGAAACAGCGGCAGGAATCCGTGCGAACTGGCGCAGCAAACCGAATAGAGCGCCGCACGAAGAGCATTCCTGTATGCTCCCGGGCACACGCTGAAAGAGAGAAGGCTGTGATTGTGAATTTGATACCCGTCCTGATTCTGTTTCCGTTTCTGATGGCCGCAGTCCTGGCGCTGGTGAAGGATGACAAAGCGCGGGGCCTCTGCGTTTACATCGGGTCCGGCGTCACAATGCTGCTGGCTATCTCTGTCTGCATCTGGTGGCTTTCCAATGGGCAGGAAGACCTGCTGCTGTTTCAGGAAACCTCGCTGGTGGATCACCTGATGATCGTCGGAGACCTGTTCCTGATGTGCCTGGTGGTCTACCTGAGCGTCAAGAACAAGAAGTATCCCATCGTTCTGCTCAGCGTCGTCCAGACCCTTGGCGTGCTGTGGGTGGAGTTGTTCGGTGGCTCCGTGGAGGAGACGCCCCATATCCTGGTGGATCGCCTCAGCATCATCCTGCTGCTTATCGTCGCCATCATCGGCGGCCTGATCGTCATCTATGCCGTGGGCTATATGCGGGGCTATGTGCATCACCACACGGAGTTTGCAGACCGGAGAGGCTTCTTCTTCCCCATGCTGTTTGTCTTTCTGGGGGCCATGTTCGGCCTGGTGCTGTCAGAGAGCATGACCTGGATGTATTTCTTCTGGGAAATCACCTCCGTCTGCTCCTTCCTCCTGATTGGCTACACCAGGACGGATGAAGCGGTACATAACAGCTTCCGCGCCCTGTGGATGAACCTGCTGGGCGGCCTGGGCTATGCGGCGGGCATCATCTGGTTTGCCGTGACCCATCACTCCTTCAGCCTGTCGGCAATGGTATCCGTCGGGAAGGGCGGGGATATGGTGGCCGTCGCCTGCGTGGCCCTGCTGAGCTTTGCGGCGCTGACGAAGTCCGCCCAAATGCCCTTCAGCCAGTGGCTGCTGGGCGCTATGGTGGCGCCCACACCCACCTCCGCGCTGCTGCACTCGGCCACCATGGTCAAGGCAGGCGTGTACCTGCTGCTGCGGCTGGCCCCGGCCTTGCAAAACAACTGGGCGGGGTATATGGTGACCTTCATTGGCGGGTTCACCTTCTTTGTGGCCTCGCTGATGGCCATCTCCCAGACGGACGCCAAGAAGATTCTGGCCTATTCCACCATCTCCAACCTGGGCTTAATCACCGCCTGCGCCGGTATCGGCGCATCGGAGACCTACTGGGCGGCGGTGTTCCTGATTATGTTCCACGCGGTGTCCAAGTCCATGCTGTTCCAGTCCGTTGGCGCGGTGGAGAATGCCACCGGCAGCCGTGATGTGGAGACCATGCACGGCCTGATGCTGCGGATGCCGAAGCTGGCTGTGGTTATGGTCATCGGCATCTGCGGTATGTTCCTGGCCCCCTTCGGTATGCTGGTTTCTAAGTGGGCGGCGCTGAAGGCCTTCGTGGACGCAGGCGGCCTGCTGGGCACGGTCATGCCGCTGTTTGTCTGCTTTGGCTCCGCCACCACCTGCCTGTACTGGTCGAAGTGGCTGTGCCGCCTGCTGGTGGTGGATCATATCCACACGACGAAGGACATCACCGGAAGGAACGAATATTTCTCCCTGTTCGCCCATGCTGCCATTATGATTTTGCTGTGCCTCAGCTTCCCCAGCCTGTCTAACTACGTAGTGCTGCCCATCGTCACCAACCTCTATGGCGAGGTGGACCCCACTATCACTACCGGCAACCTGCTGTTCATGGTGGTGCTGCTGTTCTGCGTGTTTGTGATTCCCCTCCTGGTGTTCCTGGTGACCAGGCGCTCCCACCCCCATCCGGTGATGAGTTATGTGGCCGGTGTCAACGCCGGCGACAGCCAGCACTTTGTGGACTCCATGGGTGAGGAGAAGGAGATTCAGACCACCTCCTGGTACATGGAGGACTGGTTCGGGGAGAGAAAGCTGATGTTCCCCAGCCTGGCGATTTCCAGCTTTATCATCGTGCTGTGTATGATTCTGCTGTTGGGAGGTGTGGTCTCATGATGCTGAGTGTGATTGTTGGGCTTGGGTACCTTCTGTTTGCCCCGCTGGTGGGTGGCCTGCTGGACGGCATGGGCCGCGTGGTGTCTGCCCGGATGCAGGGGCGGAAAGGCCCCTCCGTTTTGCAGCCCTTTTGGGATCTGCAAAAGCTGATGAAAAAGGAGCTGGTGACGGTCAGCCGTATGCAGCTGATTATGATTGGCTCCTATACCCTGTTCGTCATTCTGTCCGGCACGCTGTTTTTCAGCGGCAATGACATTATGATGTGCTTCTTCTCCCTGACCACGGCGGATATGTTCCTGGTGGTGGCGGCCAGCTGCACCGGCTCGCCCTTCTCCACCATGGGCGCTAACCGTGAGCTGATTCAGATGGCCTCCTACGAGCCTATGCTGCTGCTCACCGGCGTGGGCTTTTACCTGGTGGACGACACCTTCCGGGTGTCCACCATTGGCGCACATGAGGGCCTGCCTGCTATCGTGATGCTGCCCGGCTTTTTCATCGGTGTGGTGGTGATTCTGGTCATCAAGCTGCGGAAGAGCCCCTTTGACATCTCCACCTCTCACCACGCCCATCAGGAGATGGTGAAGGGCACCACAACGGAGTTGTCCGGCCCCACTCTGGCCTGCTACACCATCGCAGACTGGTATGAGCAGGTCATGCTGATGGGGATTATCGGCATCTTCTTTGCAAACAACCATTGGTGGTCCGTGGTGGTGGCGCTGGTTTGCATTGTCCTGGTCTACCTCTTTGAGGTGCTGATCGACAACACCTGTGCCCGCGTCAAGTGGCAGGTCATGTTCAAGGTGGCATGGGGCGTCACTCTGGTGGCCGCCGGCACCAATCTGCTGCTCTTGCAGATGATTCGTTAAGGAGGGGTAGAAGATGAAATTATCCAGATCTCCCTGGCTGATTCACTACGATTGCTCCAGCTGCAACGGCTGCGATATTGAAGTCCTGGCCGCCACCATGCCCCGCTACGACCTGGAGCGCTTTGGCATCATCAACTCCGGCGACCCCATGCACGCGGACATCCTGCTGACCACCGGCGGCTGCAACGCCCAGAACGCCCCGGTGCTGAAGCAGATTTACGACCAGATGCCCGACCCCAAGGTGGTGGTGGCAGTGGGCACCTGCGCCTGCACCGGCGGCATCTTTAAGAGCTGCTACAACATCCAGGGCGGCACCGACACGGTGATTCCGGTGGATGTGTACGTCACCGGCTGCGCGGCCCGGCCCCAGTCCATCATTGACGGCGTGGTGCAGGCCCTGGCCATCCTGGACAAGAAGCATGAATCCTATACCGAGGATCCAAAGGAGGGCATCTAAAGCATGGCAAAACTGACTTACAAGGTGGATGACATTGACATTGGCGAGCTGATGCCCCGCTGCGCGGCCTATAAGGGCTACGGCTGGCGGCTGTGCCAAATCCACAGCGTCCGCACGAAAATCGGCTATCAGCTGACCTACTCCCTGGCCAAGGACTATGAGCTGCACAACTTCCGCGTCACCGTGGAGGAGACGGAGGAGGTGCCCAGCATCACCCCCATCTATTCCTGCGCGTGGATGTACGAAAACGAGATTGCGGAGCTGTTCGGGGTCAACATTGAGAATATCCGTCTGAACTATGACCGGAAGCTGTACAAGCTGAACGTCGAGACGCCGTTTAAGTAATCGAGGTGTGCTGAGATGAGTAAGAAAAGTGTGGTACCCTTTGGCCCTCAGCATCCGGTCCTGCCGGAGCCCCTCCACCTGGATTTGGTTCTGGAGGACGAAAAGGTAGTGGACGTTATCCCGGAAATCGGCTTCGTCCACAGAGGGCTGGAGCATTTGGTGGACAAACGGGATTTTAAGGATTACGTCTATGTGGCGGAGCGCATCTGCGGCATTTGCTCCTTCATGCACGGCATGGGCTACTGCGAGTCCATCGAGTACGGCATGGGCATTGAGATCCCCAACCGGGCCAAATATCTGCGCACCATCTGGGCGGAGATGAGCCGGGTCCATTCCCATCTGCTGTGGCTGGGCCTGCTGGCGGACGGCTTCGGCTTTGAGGCCCTGTTCAATGAGTGCTGGCGGATTCGGGAGGACGTGCTGGATATGCTGGAGGCGTCCACCGGCGGCCGCTGCATCTTCTCCGTCAACAATGTTGGCGGCGTTATCAAGGATATGGACAGCGCCATGCTCCACGGCTTTGTGGAGAAGTTTGACAAAATCGAGCGCGACCTTCACGACGTGGTGGATACCTTCCTGAATGACTACACGGTAAAGAGCCGTCTGGTGGGGGTGGGTAACCTGACCAAGCAGGCTGCCTTGGGCCTGGGGGCCTGCGGCCCTATGGCCAGAGCCTCCGGCCATGCGCTGGATATGCGGATGCTGGGCTATGCCGCCTATGGAGATTTGGATGTGAAGATCGCCACCTCGGACGGCTGCGACTGCTACGCCCGGACGGAAGTTCGTATCCAGGAGATTTTCAACGCCATCGACCTGATTCGCCAGGCGGTGGATAAGATTCCCACGGGCGACCTGATCGTTCCGGTGAAGGGCAACCCCACCGGCGAGTTCATGGTGCGGATGGAGCAGCCCCGGGGCGAGGCCTGCTACTACACCAAGGGCAACGGTACCCCCTATCTGGACCGGTTCCGTGTGCGCACCCCCACCTTTGCCAACATTCCCGCTATGGCGGAGATCATGAAAGGCTGCGACGTGGCGGATATTCCAATGATCATCCTGACCATTGACCCCTGCGTCAGCTGTACGGAGAGGTGATAGACCATGGGACTGATGACATTTGCCAAGGTTGCCGTGCGCAACCTCTTCTCCAAGCCGTATACCACCAACTACCCCTATGAGCCGGCGGTTTACCCGGAGCGCTCCCGGGGCCGTATCCTGCTGGATCACAGCAAGTGCGTCCTCTGCGGGCTGTGCAGCACCCATTGCCCCACGGACACCATCTTCATCGACCGGAAGGCCGGCACCTGGAACATGAACCGCTTTGACTGCGTCCAGTGTGGCAACTGCGTGAAGGTCTGCCCTAAGTCGGCTCTGTCCATCGTGCCCGGTTACTTTACGCCCAATATGGATAAGGTAATCGAGACGAATCAAATCAAGGCTCCCGCCGCCTTCACTGGCAACACCACAGAGCCTGGCGCGATTCCCACCGGCCCGGCTATGGCTGTGCCTGTGGTGAACGATGCCTGTATCCTGTGCGGCGCCTGCGCGGCCCAGTGCCCTGCCGGGGCTATCACGGTGGAGGACGGCTGGTCTGTCAATGCGGAAGCCTGCCTGGGCTGCGAGGGCTGTATCTCCACCTGCCCGGAGAACGCTCTGAGCATGAAGAGCGCTGTGGCCCCCGGCCACGAGGCGGCTATGGCAGCCTCCGACAAGGAGTGGGGCGTGCAGCGGAAGCTGGGCCGTCGGCCCTATGTGCCTCAGTTCGACAAGGACGGGGAGGAGATTCCCGTTCCTGCCTGCATCATGCCGGACTATGTGGATGAGTGGGCTGACCTGCCCGTCTCTGCGCCGGAGAACTGCGTGTACTGCGGCCTTTGCTCCAAGCAGTGCCCCAAGGGCGCTATCGTGGTGGACCGTAAGGAAAAAATCTGGGAAGTGGACAACGCCGAGTGTATCCGCTGCGGCATCTGCGTGGAGAACTGCCCGAAGCAGGCCCTGACTCTGCCCGATGTCACCAAGGATGTGCCGGTGGAAGAGGAAGAGGACTTCATCATTGCCTGCCTGGAGCCGGGCTACAATGCCGAGTTCACCGACCTGCCTAAGAAGGGCGACGCTTGTGTGTACTGCTCGCTGTGCGCGAAGAAGTGCCCTGCCGGTGCGCTGACTGTAGACCGCAAGACCAGGACCTGGAAGGTGGACAACGAGCTGTGCGTCCGCTGCGGCGTCTGTGCCGGGGTATGCCCCAAGAAGTGCATTGACATCTGATTTGTAGCTTCATTCTGCCGCCGGTGGGTCTCCCACCGGCGGACTTTCCAATGGGGGAGGGATTCTATGGCTGCTGCGGCAGAGCGCATTACCGTATATGGCATGGTGCAGGGCATCGGATTCCGCCCCTTTGTGGCCCGTCTGGCGGAGGAGATGGGGGTCGCCGGTACTGTGCGCAACAGCGGCGGCATTGTGACGATTCAGGCGACGGCAGAGCAGGCGGTGCTGGAGCGCTTTATGGAGCGGCTGGAAGGGGAGTGCCCCTTCGGGGGCCGCATTGACCGCATTCAGTGGGAGCCGCTGCCCTCCGGGCAGGACAGCGGCTTTGCCATTGTGGAGAGCGAACCGGCTGCCGGGGAGCCGCCCCTGATTCCGCCCGACCTGCCCACCTGCCCCCGCTGCGCCAGGGAGCTCCGCGATAGGGGGAACCGGCGCTACCACTATCCCTTCATCAGCTGCGTGGCCTGCGGCCCCCGCTACAGCATTCTCAAGGCGCTGCCCTATGACCGCTGCAATATCACAATGGACGTATTCCCCATGTGCAAGGACTGCCAAAGGGAATATACGGCCAGACAGGATGTGCGCCGCCACGCCCAGACTATTGCCTGCCACAGCTGCGGCCCGGTGCTGACCCTGGACACCAGGACGGAGCATCTCACCCGGGAAGTGGCCCTCCAACGGGGGGTGGAACTTCTGAAAAGCGGCAAAATCCTGGCGGTGAAGGACATCGGCGGCTATCACCTGGCCTGCGACCCCAACTGTGAGGAGACGAACCGCCGCCTGCGGCAGCTGAAAGGCCGGGAGAAGAAGCCCTTTGCGGTGCTGTTCCCCGACGTAGAAGCAGTGCGGCGGTATTGCCGCATCTCCGTTGAGGAGGAGCGGCTGCTGACCTCAGCAGCCCGGCCCATTGTCCTGCTGAAAAAGCGGCCCGGCATGGATTTTGCCCCCTCCTGCTGCGGCAGCAGCCTGGAAATCGGGGCCATGCTGCCCTGCAACCCGCTGCAAATCCTCCTGGCGGAGGAATGCGGCCCGCTGGTTATGACCAGCGGCAACCGTTCCGGCGCACCCATGGTCATTGCGGACGGGCCCATGCTGAACTGGCTGCGGGAGAGCGACCTGCTGGACGGGGTGCTGTCCCACGGGCGGGAGATTCTGACCCCGCTGGACGATTCCGTGGCCCGCATTGTGGAAGGGGAGACACAGTTCTTCCGCCGGGCCAGAGGCTATGTGCCGGAGCCCATCAGCCTGCCCCGCGCGACAAAGACTCCGTTTTTTGCGGCGGGGGGCGATTTAAAGGCGTGTTTCGGGCTGGTCAGCGGCAGCCGGGTCTATCTCAGCCAGCACTTTGGAGACTTGGAGGAGTTGGATGCCTTCCAGTCCTACCAGGCTGCGGCGGAGCGGATGAAAGCCCTGTTCCAAATCAAACCAGAGCGTGGCATCTGCGACAAACACCCCGGATATTTTTCCGGGAACTACACCCATCAGCGCTACGGGGACCGCGCCGCCGTCCAGCATCACCACGCCCACGTCGCCTCGGTCATGGCGGAGTACGGCCTGACGGGGCCGGTGCTGGGGGCAGCTTTTGACGGCACCGGCTATGGCGCGGACGGTACTGTCTGGGGCGGGGAATTTCTGCTCTGCACCGGCCCCAATATGGTGCGTGTGGGGCATATCGCCGCAGTCCCCATGTTGGGCGGCGATGAGAGCGCCAGAAATGCGGATGCCAGCCTGGCGGCCTATCTGCTCCACGCCGGTTTGACCGGGGAAGGGGCGCGGTTCCAAACGGTGGAAGCGGCGCTCCGCCTAGGCGTCAACACAGTGCGCTCCTCCTCCATGGGGAGGCTCTTCGACGCGGCGGCGGCGCTGCTGGACATCTGCCACTACAACAGCTATGAAGGGGAGTGCGCCATCCTCCTGGAGCAAGCGGCGGCTCAGGCGGAATCGGCCTACCCCCTGTACTTCCCGGTGAAGGAACAGGACGGCTGCCTTGTAGGGGACAGCGCCGCACTGATACGCTCCATGCGGGAAGGGCAGGAGCGCGGAGCCTCCCCCGCGTCGCTGGCCCTGGGCTTCCATCATGCCGTGGCAGAGTTGACGCTGGCGATTTGCCAGCGCCAGCGGGCGGCCAGCGGCGTAAAGCAGGTGGCCCTGTCCGGCGGCACTTTTCAGAACCGTATCCTGCTGGAGCGGACGGCGGCGCTGCTGCGGGCGGACGGCTTCACCGTTTACTACAACCGTCAGGTTCCGCCGGGAGACGGCGGCCTCGCCCTGGGGCAGGCCTGGCTCACGATTCTGGCACAGAAAACTGACAATAAAGCAATTTGAACGATAGGAGGAAGGACAGATGTGCGTTGCATTGCCGGGGAAAGTGACTGCGGTGGAAGGCCGCACCGCCACGGTGGATTTTAGCGGAAATATCGTTCAGGCTCGGGCTGGACTGGTACCGGTCAAAGTGGGGGACTGGGTGCTGGTACACGCGGGCTGCATCCTACAGACGGTATCCTCCTCCGAAGCGGAGGAGATGGAGGACATCTTCCGGGAGGTGGAAGCCCTTGGCGTTTGATTTGGAGGCGGTCAAGACCTATCTGGCCGCCTATGACGGCCCGCCCGTGCGCATCATGGAGGTGTGCGGCAGCCATACCGCCGCCATCTCCAAGCTGGGGATTCCTTCGATGCTCAGTGAGCGGATTCAACTCATCTCCGGCCCCGGCTGCCCCGTCTGCGTTACGCCCACGGCCTATATTGACCGGCTGATCGACCTGAGCATGACCGAGGACTGCGCGGTCTGCACTTTTGGCGACCTGCTCCGCGTGCCGGGCAGCCGGGACAGGGAGGTGCGCACCCTGAACCTGGCGAAGGGAAAAGAGGATAAAGTTTATATGCTTTACTCACCTATGGACATCCTTCCTCTGGCGGAGCAGCACCCGGAATGGACGTGGTACTTCGCCGCTGTGGGCTTTGAGACCACCACCCCGGTCTACGCTCTGCTGTTGCAGGCGTTGGAGGAGCAGGGCGTTACCAACGTGAAGCTGGTGACGGCCCTGAAAACCATGCCTGCCGTGATTGCACATCTGTGCGAAAATGGCGCAAAAATCGACGCTTTTCTCGCGCCGGGCCATGTCAGCGTAGTGACAGGGGCCCGGGCGTTCCGCCCGCTGGCAGAGCGGTACCGGCTGCCCTTCGTTGTGTCCGGCTTCCAGGGGGGCGAACTGCTGACGGCGATTTATGGGGCGGTGCGCTCCGTGGGGCAGGGCAGGGTGCTGAACCTGTATCCTTCCGTTGTGACGGAACAGGGCAACTGTGAAGCGCAAGCGCTTGTCAGCCATTATTTCCAGCCCTGCACTGCCGTTTGGCGCGGCATGGGGGAAATTGCCGATTCCGGCATGATGCTTCGCCCGGAGTTTTCCGCCTATGAAGGGGGCAGCGCCGGTTTGAACCGGGACAACGCCAATCCCGCCTGTTCCTGCGGAGCGGTGCTGTCCGGCAAGCTGCGGCCCCAGGACTGCCCCCTCTTTGGCAAGGGGTGCAATCCCATGAATCCCCAGGGGGCCTGTATGGTTTCCACCGAGGGGAGCTGCTTCCAGTATTTGACCAATCATCGTGACAGGTAGGTGTTCACCATGAGAATCACAACGGCCCACGGCGCCGGCGGCAAAGCCACTGGCGAGTTAATTGGGCGAATTTTCGCCCATCACTTCGACAATGAGGTTTTGAACCAGATGGAGGACAGCGCCGTCGTGCCCGCCTCCGGGCGCATCGCCCTGACCACGGACAGCTTCGTGGTGACGCCCCTGACCTTCCCCGGCGGGGATATTGGGCGGCTGTGCGTCTGCGGCACGGTGAACGATTTGGCTATGCGGGGGGCCGTCCCCCAATACCTGACCTGCGGCTTCATCCTGGAGGAAGGGCTGGACAGCGCGCTGCTGGAAACGCTGGTGGCCAGCATGGCGGCTACGGCCAGGGAGGCCGGGGTGACTATCGTGGCCGGAGACACCAAGGTGGTGGAAGGCCAGGGCGGCCTCTACGTCAACACTGCCGGGGTGGGCTTCGTCCCGGACGGGGTGGAGATTTCCGCCAGCCGCTGCGCCCCCGGGGACGCTGTGCTGGTGTCCGGCGACCTGGGCGACCATCACGCCTGCATCCTCAGCCAGCGCATGGGGACTCAAAACGGGATTCGGAGCGACTGCGCGCCCCTTGGCGGCATGGTGCAGGAGCTGCTTGCGGCCGGTATCCAGGTGCACACCCTTCGGGATGTGACCCGGGGCGGCCTTGCCACTGTGTTAAAGGAACTGGCGGAGGCCTCCCGGTGCAGCATCACCCTGGAGGAGGCCGCCTTGCCGGTGAGCCCCCAGGTGCGTGATTTCTGCGGCCTGCTGGGGCTGGACCCGCTCTATATGGGCAACGAGGGCAAGCTGGTGGCCGTCCTCCCAGCGGCCCAGGCAGAGGAAGCCCTGGCGGTGCTTCGGCGAAGCAAATACGGCAGCCACGCGGCCTGCATCGGCGTGGTGGGGGATGAGGAGCCGGGCCTGCTGACTGTCAAGACCTCCATCGGCGGCAGGCGGGCGCTGGATGTCCTCCAGGACGAGGGCCTGCCCAGAATCTGTTGAAAAAGACAACCTCGCATCACTGTTTTGCCACAGTGATGCGAGGTTTTTGTTTTATCTATCCTTTGTCGGACGATGGCACCGGATTGCCGTATTCATCCAGCGCCTTCCACTTGCGGACAAAGTCCGGCACCAGCACTCCGCCGGTGGAAGCCTGCCAGTAGCTGTAGAGCGACTTGGCGAAGTTCACCCGCGCCTTGCTGTGGGGGAAGCGCAGATACCGGGGGTTTAAGTCCCAGATGCGCACCCGGTCCAGGCCGTCAGCGTCCTTCAGCAGTTTTGCCAGCAGGGTGCCCCGCACCCTATCCTGCACCTGGTACCGCTCCAGCGTTTGGGGCAGAAGGGCGTCATCCCGGGCGTGAACGTCCACCGCTGCGGAAATCTCCGCCAGTTCCTCCCCGGTGCGGCTGGTCAGCTCTCCCAGCCGCCGGGCGGAGCGTCGGCCATGCTCGGTATCCTCCCGGTCATTGATGCGGCCCACATCATGGTAGGCGCAGGCATCCAGCAGCAAGCCGGTATCTCCCTCGGTGCAGCCCTCCTCCATCGCGCCCATGGCCCCGTGGCACATGGTGCGGACGATGTGGCCCACACCGTGGAGGTTGCTTTCATAGAGGGCGTCCCGGTTCAGCCGCGCCAGCGCACCAGCGCAATAACCGGCGTAAGGGCTCTCCAGGAAGCGGGTCACCAGGGGGGCATCATCGCCCCAATCTGCCGATTGCAGAAGCAGCATCAGCCGTTCGCCGTCATCCATTTCGTTCACTCCTTCCGCGTCATATGCTGTACGGCGGCTTTCAGCATTAGCCGTTTGGTGCCCACCGTGTCAAAGGCAATCTCCACCAGCGCGTCGCCGCCCATGGGCAGCACATTGACGATCATGCCCCGGCCAAAGGCGGTATGCTCCACGATGGTACCCTTCTGGTACTGGCTCAACAGCTGGAAGGATGCCTGTACCGCCCGCTGGCCGGTGGGCTTTGCGTCGTGGTGGATGCTGATGCCGCCGCCCAGGGGGCCGCGCTCTCTCTGCGTCCGGCGAGTCTTGCCGCCATAGCGGCCGCTCTGCCCATCCTCAGTGTGTTCCTGCCCGGACGGTTCGCTGTCCTTCCAGCGGCCGCCATACTCCCGCCTGTCGGCCTCATAGGCCCGGCCGCTTTTTTCCAGATAGGCTTCCGGAATCTCCTTGATAAAGCGGGACGGCTGGTTGGAGTTGGTGCGCCCAAACAGCATCCGCTGGGTGGCGGAGGTCAGGAACAGCCGCTCCTTGGCCCTAGTCATGGCCACATAGCACAGCCGCCGCTCCTCCTCCATCTCCTCCTGTTCACCGATGGAGCGCAGGCCCGGGAAGATGCCTTCCTCCACCCCAGCCACAAAGACCCAGGGGAACTCCAGCCCTTTGGCGGCGTGCATGGTCATCATCAGGACGCAGTTGTCGCTGTCCTCAGTGCTGTCCAGGTCGGTATAGAGGGCCACCTCGTCCAGGAAGCCCGCCAGGGTGGGGTGAACGGCATTCTCCACATAGGACTGAATGTTGGAACGCAGCTCCTTGACGTTCTCAATGCGGCTCCGGTTTTCGATGGTTTTCTTGGCCTCCAGTGCCGCCACATAGCCGGTGGCAGCCACCACCTCGTCGTAGAAGTCGCAGAGATCCATTGTCTCTGATTTTTCACGCAATCCGTCGATGATGGCGAGGAATGCGTCCAGTTTGGCGCCGCTCTTAGCCAGTTCCGGATAGTCGCGGGACTTGCGGAGGATGGCGGCGATGGGCTGATGCTCCTGCTGGGCCAGCGCGGTGGCGCTGTCCACCGTCTTGGCCCCAATGCCGCGGGCGGGTACGTTGATGATACGGCGGAGGCGCAAATCGTCCGCCTCGTTGTGAATCACGCAGAGGTAGGCCAGCATATCCTTGATTTCCGCCCGGTCAAAGAACTTCATGCCGCCGATCACCTTGTAGGGGATACCGTTGCGCTTGAAGCCCTGCTCGATGGCGTTGGACTGGGCGTTCATCCGGTACAGCAC
>JAJQFX010000105.1 GCA_021200895.1 Clostridiales bacterium
CACATATGTCAGCTACGCAATACCCCCCCCCCGAATATATGTTTTAGCTTATTTTTTACCTTTTTTCGCAGGCTGTCATTCCCATATTTTTTCATGATAAATTCTATCCCTTTCGCCTGATAATCCAACCAAAACTGTTCTCTCATTTGAGATTTTTCAGTCGGTCTCTCAAGGTTAATCTGCCAGCACTCCTCTGTGTTACTGGATATATACTCGATCTTACCCTTTATATCTTCGAATAATTCCAACCCACGCTCTGTGTGAATCAAAAATAGTGATGTCCCCTGTGGATCATAAAAATCCGGAATTGTCTTTTCAATATGCCAGAAGTCACCAATCGTAATATCCGTTTTCCGCTCCGTCGTAGCATAGGGGCATTCGTGGCAGGACGGACGCAAGGCGCATTTGTTATAGAAGATTTTGACGTACTCTCTCAGAGAAATTTCCTCGCCGTTTATTTGAGCCACAGCAGTCGGGTGGTTCCATCCATTCCTTTTATCCTTGAATGTCAGGTACTTAATTTCCCCATTATGCTTATTTTCGAGAGCATACACATATTCTCTCCACAGCTTCGGACTTGGACTACCATGGCAGATTAAATCTACAATGATGACTCGGTTTCGAATGCGCATTGTCTCTGCAAATTTTCTAAATCCATCTGCCTGACAACCCATCCCAACAAACAACAGCTTTTTCTCAGGGTTGTCATTCAGCCATTGCAATGCTGTTCTGTAAATATTACCAGAAACGCTCTGCATATATTTCGAACCGCTAGCCTGATCACGCGCCTTTTTATCGGTAATCAAGCAAAATTCCGTCTGGTTCGAATCATAATTGTAGATAGCACATACAACCGCATTGCCGCTTTCTAAAAAGGCATCAGAAATAGCTGTGAACGCACCACCGGAGGAACTTCTCTCTAAGAGTTCTCTGTCTTTCACTCTCGCGGCATATACGGTTGTCGGTATTAAAGTATCTTCTTTCATAATCCACAGCCTTTCCTATTTCACAGCTTCTCATATTCGATTACATCCGATTTGAAGCTGCTGTATCAAATTCGCGTCTCTATTTTCTAGCTGCCCCTAAAGCAGATTTCTTTCTTAACTCGAATACACACACAACAAACACAGTCGTCACAATATACCACAATCGGTACCCCATACTGATATATACTGTAAGTGCCAATCTTTTTCGTAATAGCACTCAATATTGTTATGAATATAGGTTGTATTATATAAATCCATGTAGAAATGGTCCTCCCTATGCGTTTCGAAATATCAATCGTCCTGCCTACCTCTTTCACAGCTATCACGAACACAGTAATCGCAAGGAACATAGAACTTATGTTATAATCTCTGGCAGGATTCAAATTAGCTGATTATCGACATCTTATTTTCCTCTGCTAAGCCCTATTGAGGGATTTTTTACGATTTATTAATTGCCTTTTTTAGAATCTTCAACCCCTTAAGAAACACCGTTTTAAAAAGACCGCGATTCAATAGGCAAAACGCAACAACACCTACTACAAAATTAATGCAATTCAGATAAAAGTTCTTCTGAAAGCAGAGAACACATTCAATTATCATAATTCCAAAAACAAGTAGTAAATGCATATATGGATATCGGATTTTAACAATTTTTCTGACATCTATCATTCTAAAAATCAGGAGGAACAAATAACTAACAAATGTCGATCCGGATGCTGCATACAGTCCTATATAATTAATCAATGCAATGTCAACTATAAGGTTGCATACCGCAGCCACAATCGTAGTAATTCCAACACTCTTTGTTCGTTTATACGCAACATAAATTCCTCCCAAATATGCACACATACTATAGAAGAACATAGCCATAAAAAGAACTGGCATCTGATAATAGGCTTGATCATAATCGCCTCTAATAAGAATTGCAAACAGGATAGGGGTCGCAGCAATCAAAAGCCCCAAACTGCCAGCCATGAGATCATACATAACTTTAAACATAGAAGTGTAGTATGCGTCAACATCATCATCTTTAGCAGCAATAGATGCATTTTCCTGCCACGCCATTGTAAAGGCGTTTTGAGCCAGTGTCAAAATTGATGGAATCTTATTTGCAACGGAGTATATAGCATTTGCTGATACTCCCATAAAGAATGTAACCACAAGGCGATCCGAGACCCTCATAACCCACATAGACATACTATTCGGTACCATCGGCCATGAATATCTCAAGAGTTCCTTAATCTTGCTCCAGCTTATAAGCCGAACATCTATATATAGGTATAATTTACTTTTTATAAATAAATAGATGAATGAAAGCGTAGAAGCCACACACAAAGCAATAACGCTTCCTAACAAACCAATTCTAAGATACCAAACAAAAATGACGGCAAATATCATTTTTCCGAGGGCACTAATAATTGCGCTTATCGAACAATTCAAGTTTTTCGATAGGCCTCTGCTGATTTGGCGTGCGGCATTCACAAGAATATCAGCTAAATAGTATACGCAAATTAGCAGCCTCACAGTCACGGTCTGTCCAGGCAAACAGAAGTACAGAATTATAAGTGCAGCAAAAGAGGTTGGCAGAATAAACGCGTATATATTTGTGGTAATTGATTTAACTTCTCTCTCGTCATTTTTTTATCAATCAAAAAACGAAAAGCAGCTGTCTGAATTTGTAGAGTAACGGCTGGTAATAAAAGCGAAACCATAACCGTTATCAAATCATATGTTCCGTATTCTTCTGTCGTTAAATATCCCGTTAATATTGGCAACGTTATAAAGGAAGCCAGTTTAGGGAGAAAAGTTCCTATTGATAAAATAAGTGTGTTTCTAGCTAATTTTCCTTCACGGCTCATAGACAAACGCCTTCCTTACTAAATGTATGTTATCTTACATCTCACCAATAATATTTTTTAAATAGTTCAAAGAATCGTCTCTAATAAAATCTAACTTTTGGTTCACAGAAATCCAATCAATAGACTCTGTGTTCAGGGAATTTATATCCTTGGTTTTTATTATTCGCGATTCAATTCCACAAGTTTCTAGCAAATCGGCACTTCTGCTATTTTTACTTTTTATTGTATCTACTTCAACATAGAAATTTTTCTTAAAGATAATAGAAAAAGCCGTTCCATGAAAAGAATTTGTAAATACATATTCTGCACCGGAGAACAAACCAACAAATTGCTCAGGAGTAACGTATCTGATATGTTTTAAATCCTTATTTGCCCTATGTTCATTATTTAAATAAATAATCTCGATACCAGTAATTTTCGAAAACTGCCTTACAATATTCAGTAGGTTAACTGGCGTCTGTACTGTATATACCAAAATATACGGTTTTCCAAAATCATATGGTGTAAGGAATTTATACCAATCTTCTGGAGCAAGCAATAGCGTTGGGTCTAAATCCACACGAGCTTCAAGTCCAAGTTCCTGCTCTACAAGTTTCTTGGCGCTCTTTTCTCTTACAGAGACTGTATTGAAACGTGACAAATACTCGAAATATATATCCTTTGTGTTCTCAGGAAACTCTGTAAAGCCAAAACTACAGGCGTAAGAATACCTTTGGTTATCATCAGCAAAATTCAACAAATATACTGGGTCTAATCCCGCAAATTCTTTGCTCCATACCTGATCTGAACCAACAATAAAAATATCATAATTTGAAGCAAATTCCTTTGATGGTACTTCATATACTGGAGAACTCAAATCAAATTTTCTTTCCCTAAACATAGAAAAAGTCCTATATTTATGAAGCTTTTGATTAATTCTTATGATTGCTGTTGCAAATTGATTTTTCCTCAAAATATATCTAGGGTTATGTGAATACTCAACCTCAGGACATCGATAATCAATTATATGAACTGTCTCTACATTTCTCTTCAAAATTGTTTGAAGAGCATATGCCTGTAATGTAGCTCCATAATTCGATGCTCTATGAAAAGTCAAAATACCAATTTTCTTAATCATTGTGTAACCTCTTTTGTACTCTCTTTACAAGAGGACGATTTAAAAGTATATAATGCGCCTATTCCAATAGATAAATACAAAAAGAAAAATTTATTTTGGAGATAGCTATCTTGAAATATCAATTGACTAGTAACAGCTATTGCAAATAGAATAATTTTCAAATAATCCTCACCCTGTCGGTTGAATTTTATGGCTCGGAACGGCATATAAACTAACATCACGCAAAAGAAAGAACCCAATATATAACCATAATGACCAATAACCTCCACAAAAATATCATGCGGATAACCCTGTAACTGCATATGAGCAAAATGAGAAAGCATATAGCTTCGTTCTCCTGCGACACCCAACCCAAATAACATTCGATTCAAAGAACTATTAAGCAATTCAAAGACATACGACCACTGTTCAAAGCGGTGCGAGTCATCAGAAATAGTGCCAGAAATTATTCGAGTAAGGATTCTTGGCCGCACGCCAAAGTTCATACAAATATTGTAAAGGAGTTGCAATAAAGGTGTCCAAAAAGCAATTACAACAAGCACAACTGCTATTCCTGTAAATAACATCTTATAATCTTTTTTCATTATGCAAATAATTAGCCATAACAATGCCAAAGCAACTAGCGAACTTCGCCTGCCATATGTGGCAATCAATAGAACACAAATACAGGCAGGAATTAAAAATATTTTTCTCTCTTGAATATACCAATCAATTATAAAAATGGCTCCAAAAAGAATCAGTCCGGATGAAAAAGTCCTATATGTATTAGTATCCCCAACATTATAAACAAAAAAGCAGCTACATAAACAATCGCTCCTATAATGGCAAAGATATTCATATAGTTCCATAACGCTTTATAATTTCTGGATGTTCTAAATAAGATATAGATGGGAATCCCTTCAAAAAATGTGTTTACCCATATAGATTGTCTGAAAATCTCATATGATGTTCTACTATCTAACATGGACAAAGCATACGCCAACATAAAAAAGAATAAAACCATCAATATATCTAAAGAAAGTCTTTTGATAATTGATGGAAGCTCAAGTATTACCAATACAATAACGCTTCCTAAGAATATCAGTCTAAGCTGTGAAATGTTAGCTCCCCACATTCCCTCAAGAATCCAGTTAATCCCTGATATAAGACTTTCATAGAACAGAAAAATAGCGAGTGCAAGTTCTATACAATTGTTCTTATTAATTCGAATTACAAATCCTTTTGACATAATAGTTCACTAACACCTCAACATCCATCATCTATTTTTCGAAAGAAGACTTGTTCGGTAAAATCTCGTTAAAAGCTTGTTTAATTTTTGTTGAAATCTCTTCGAACTGTTCATATGAATATTCCTCTGAAGACTCATTTAAACAAACCATCTTATACTTCTGTGTTTTTATGGCAGTACAAACATTTTCGCAATCCACATGCAATGTAAATCTGTGTCCCAGATCATTCGGCTTAATAGGCTCGAAATTACCAGAAGCTAAATCCCAATAGCGGAACAAATATTGACTTACATCATCTGAAGATCTAAATTTTCTACATGAGGTTTCATATAGCAAATTATATTCATTGGCCCAAACTTCATTCATGGTCGACTTTAACATTGGTACAGGTAAGTGTTCATTGTAAAAGCCGACAAACTCCAAATGTTGAGCATTAAAAAGGGACATAACAGAATTTTTTATTCCACAATTCCAAGGAGCAAACCATTTAATTTTGTTCTCTGAAATGCTTTTCTTTGCATTAAAGTGTCTGTTAATTGCAGTAACCATATTCACATATATATGAGACATTATTTCACTGTTTCCTTCATGCAATGGTAAGATAGCATGTAATACAGCTGGGTGGACAGGCAAATTATTCCTGAAAAACAGTTCTGGTTGTACTGAATTAATCAAAAACATATCATCATTGAAATAAATAAATTTATCAGACAAATTATCTATCCTATGTAAATTTAGCTCTATCGGATGCGAACTGAAGGTAGGCAAAAATTCTGTTGGCATGTAGTCAGTATGTCGAATAAAATTCAATTTTGGGTTTTCTAAATTTAACCATTCCGGAATCTGACCACATGTAACAAAATGTATCTTATTTACCCATGGAGCAAACTTTTCAACCCCTCTGAACCAATATCTCAAGTTATCCCAATCCCTGTATCTTTCTTCTCCTACATCCATTTTATTATTCCGTGCCGGAAGATAAGCATTTTTTCTTTGACCCATTCGGGATCGCTTCCGTCTACCCATATCATAACAAAGTCTATCTTTTCCATTTGGCAAATTCACCTATCTTTCAAATCGTGATTTATTTGGCAAGGTAAAATTCAGTGCTTCATTGATAACGCTCTTGCAGTATTGAAAATCTTCTTGAGAAATGTCAGAATCATTTATGCAAACCATCGAATGAGTATGATTGATAATGTCGTGTGCCGCTGCATCCATTGTTTCACGAGGATGTCCACCGCCAGCAAAATATGCTTTTGAAAATGAAGCTTTCCTCGGAATGAAATTTCCTTCTGCTAACTGCCATTCTTTCATTACCCACTGATTTACATCAGTCATTTCACGAAACCGATGCATACATGTTTCATTTAATATTTGATATTCTTTCTCCCACACTTTTTCATATGTGCTTTTTAGATACGAATTTGCTGCATGTCCAAGATAAAACCCCGGATATCTAGGTGATCCAAGTAATGCCAAAGTTCTAAGCAAAGTAAATCCATATTTAGGAGACATCCATTTATGTATGTTTTTTTTCACAGACGTTTTAAAATCAAAATGCTCATTTATTACTCCTACATCTCTAATGGAAATAAGCTGAATCGGTCTTGAAAGTGCATAACAATGTAC
This sequence comes from Clostridiales bacterium, assembly GCA_021200895.1. Taxonomy (GTDB): domain Bacteria; phylum Bacillota; class Clostridia; order Oscillospirales; family Oscillospiraceae; genus Onthomonas. Next base: position 6,824 of record JAJQFX010000105.1, read on the forward strand.
GCTTAATGCCGCTGTATCACAAGGAATATCCTTCGCAAAAAAGTCATCAGGTTCAACAGTTTTAGCAAGAAACATATCATCATTAAAATATACAAACTTTTCCGATAGTCCTTTGATTCGATGAAAATTTAACTCGATTGTGTGTGAACTGTACGTCGGAAGATATTCTTCCGGTATATAATCTGTGTGCTTTACAATATGAAGTCGCGGATCTGATGTATTTAACCAATCAGGAAGGTGCCCCCATGTGACAAAATGTATTTTTCTTACCCATGGCGCATATTTCTCTACCGCACGAAACCAATATTGTAAGTTTTCCCAATCTCGGAATCGCGCTTCACTATTTCCTTCATATGGTTTACCTTCATATTTTTCTTTTTCTTTGCGCCACTCTAAATCATTTCCATCAACCCAGGCAATCACAAAATCAATATCACCATTTTTCACATCAACATCTCCTCTGCTCAATCACATACTGTGTTATCGCGGTCGCCTTTTTTGCCACCTTTTTTGCAATGTTATAGATACCTGCCTTATAGCAAATAATTCGAGTTGTGCGCTCGATTCTAACCTTCGCTGTCTCCGGAAACCATTTCTTAAACAATTCATTCGCGTCCATAGTGTTAACATCTTTAAAAAACTGCGGTCTTTTCTCGTTATAGTTCACCGAGTAGAATATTTCTCTTACTTGCTCCGTCAATTTTTCCGGACTAACGACAACAAATTCAAGGCCCGATTTTAACTTTTCAAAGACCCCTCTTCCTTTTTCGCTGTGTACAAGCATCCGTGTGGTTCCCTTGTCATCATCCAACCTCTTATCAAATTTGTCTACTTCATAACAATCCCACAGTGTAAAATCGCTTACTCTGTACCTCTTTTTGAAACGGCAATCATAACAGGATGGACGATCACATATGTTTGTAAAGAAAGCCCGGAGCATGGGGTCGGTGTCAATCCCGTATGTATAGATTTCCTTGCCTTCTTTGTTTTTGATGGTCATAGTTGAGTACTTATAACCGTAATGCTTATCCCGGAACATAATATTTGAAATATCTGATCCAAAGCGCTTTTGCTGCCTTTCAAGGTATTTCTCCCAAACAAGCGGCGAGGGAACAGCATGGCATACAACATCGACAGTAATCAGGTTTTCATAATCCCTTCTCAGATACCTCTTAAGGCCTTCGATCTGACACGGTGTTCCGCTGTAACAGACCATTCTTCCTTCTTTCAGGAATTTCTCTGTCTGTGAGAATGTTTCCTCTGTGTCGCTCTGCACATACTTGCTGTTTCTGAACCTCCAAAGCTCGTTTTTTCCTCCACATACATATGATGTACTCGAAACTTATCATCGTATGCTGCTCCAAAAACTACACCGTCTTGATTGATTACATACTCTGCTATCGCGGTGAATGCTCCGCCGGATGTGCTCTCCCTACGCACTGTCTCGTCCTTGTTCTGGACAAGGTACGCTGCCTGTTCAAGCGATGTATCCGGCTGGCAATTTGTAACCGGGCAGACTTTCTCGCATAAACCACAGTTGACGCAGACATCCTTATCAATTTCAGGATATAGAAATCCTTCATTATCGGCTTTCATGGTTATGCAGTGCCTTGGACACACATTCATGCATCCACCACAGCCGCAGCACTTCTTCTTTTCTTTTATATCGATCATGTGAATCCGCCTTTCCGCCATTGACAGAACGGGATTCTATGACCATCTATTCAAACTCAATATTTATGCGCAACTCGTACAAAAAGCTTTTTCATTACACTGTAAATACCAAGCTTATAGCAAATTAACCTGATAGCGTGTTCCGCTTTCACCCGGAATGTGCCCGGGAAATACTTTTCAAACAATGCTGTGCCATCCAACCGATTGGCGTCCTCAAAGAAAGATTCGCGTCTCTCGTTTGCAACCGGAGACTCCTTCATCTCCTCTGCAGTTGACACGATAGCATCCGGATTGACTGCAACATTATTTAGTTCAGAACACACCTCATTAAAGACAGTTTCTCCCTTTTTAGTGTGTACAAGAACCCTTGTTGCACCTTTATCGTTATCCAATTCTTTAGAAAACTTTCCAACCTGAAAACAGTCCCAGATAGTAAAGTCACTTATCCGATATCTACCACGGAACTGACAATTATGGCATGATGGACGGTCACATATATTTGAAAAGAAAGCTCGAAGCCACGGATCAGATTCAACGCCTTGATGATAGTTTCCCTGATTTCTGTCAGTGATGACATTCATCGTTGAATACTTATATCCGTAATGCTTGTCGCGGAAGCGCACATTTTCCACCTTGGCAGACATCTTCTGTTCCTGGTACTCTACATACTTTCGAAATACCAGTGGTGACGGAACAGCCCTACAGACCACGTCAACCAATATAAGGTTGTCGTAATCTTTTCCAAGGTAATTTCTCAGTCCTTCTATCTGACAAGGCGTTCCGCTAAAGCAAACGTATCTTCCTTGTTTCAAGAAGGATTTAACCAGTCTGTGTGTACCCCCCCCCACGCAACTTTGGACATATTTGCTGTTGCGGAAACGGGATAACTCAGATTCATTTTCTATGTAAACATGATGGGCGATTAAGTCATCCGTCAGCTCAACACCAAAGACAACTCCGCCTCTGTTTAACGTATATTTTGCAATTGCTGTGAAAGCTCCTCCCGCAGTACTTTCCCGTAAGACAGTCGGATTCTTGTGCTGGACAATGTATCCCTTCTGTTCATAAGGTTCTCTGTTCTTGTGGTTAAGAATAGGACATACCCTTTCGCAGGCTCCACAATCTATACATTTATCTTTGTCCACAGACGGATAAAGGAATCCCTCTGTGTCCTCTTTCATTTCTATGCAATCTTTCGGACATGCCCCGGCGCAAGCAGTACAACCGCAGCACATCTGCTTCTCTGTAATATTTATCATTCTGCTACGCCTCCTATTCATTAATTAATATCTATGTTCATAATCTTTTGTATGCCTAATTGCTTTCCTTATATATAACAATGACATTGCAACACAGGATAAGCCAAAGTATGCAAGACAATATATAAGAACAATATCCAAAGCATTTACTATTGCCGCAACCAAAATGGCCAACGGTAAAATTCCACCAACACCGAGTTCTGATTCTATCCTTACACGCAGACTACCCACGTTATTGTGGTCAATACGTTTGTCCAATTCTTCCGATATAATTTCCGCTTTGACCATTTCTGCTTCTGTTGCTTTGTATTTTTGATATATTAATCTCATCATTGTATCTGAAGAAGACGCTAACGCGCCAATTAAGATACTCCACGCACAGCCTTTTTCAAATATCACACCACCAGTTCGATATACAGAAAATCCCATGCATGTACACATAAAACCAACCAGGATATAACTGCTTATTCCGTCCGCAAACTCACCAAAAGGTTGCTTTTTAACACTCCTAGCTAGATTTCCGTCAGTACAATCCATAATCAACCATATGTTAATCAAAATTGCAGCAATAATAATGGTTATGCGGCTATTTACAAGAAACAATGCATCAGCAATGATTGCAACAAGCGCCGATACATATGAAACAGTGTTAGCAGAGATACCAATATTCGCACACACTGCCGCTGCAGCAAAAGATATCCTTCTATAAAATACCCTTGACAATATTGGGTCTTTTTTCTCTTCCAATCGGGCATTTCATTTTTAAAATACTTATAAGTATATCTCATATGGCACCTCCCACATTCTTATTAAGATCATTCTTAATCTGCGTGGTGCTAATTTCCGGTGTCCTTGGAAGATATACGACATCTATCCCTTCATCCTTTAGGAAATCGAATTTTCCTTTCCAATCATCTCCAATCACAAATGTATTTATATGATACTCATGAACGTCCGTTACCTTCTGGCCCCAGTTCTCTTCTGGAATAACCAAATCCACATAACGGATTGATTCAACTAATGCTTTACGTTGTTCATAGGTGAAATAACACTTTTTTCTCTTTTCATTCCAGTTAAACTCATCAGTGGAAACCGCTACAACAAGATAGTCTCCTAGTGCTTTTGCCCTCTTTAAAAGATTAATATGTCCATAATGCAATAAATCAAATGTTCCATATGTAATTATTCGTTTCATTATGCTGCCACCTCACTTTCGTGTAAGTAGTCAGCAACTATGATGGTCTTCAGCTTATAGAGGAATACCCCCCCCCGAATTCAGTAATGCGTTTTCTAAAAACTTATGTGATTTCATTCTTACTACCTCCAAATTATCTTCAGCTCTATCAAAATCAATTTTCATGCTCAGACACTGTTCAATATCCTCATCACCATTCATAATCCTGCCGCTGATACCGACAAGTTTAAACAACGTATCTAATCTGCTGTTTGTAGATGACTTTGTCTTCCTCGCATACCTTCTGAATGTAAAGAATGGTTTCTTATACAATATCGAGAAAACCGAACAATGGAACGAGTCTGTGCAAACGTACTCAGCGTTCCTGATTAAATTCAGGAAATCAGCAGGGTCTATGTCATATGGGGTTTCATCCGCATACTCTTCATCACTTTTTACGAATTCGTCCAAGTGTGTAAGAGCTACAATCTTACAGCCAGTTTTCTCTTTTAACCGTTTAGCGAACTCTCTATGTGGAGGATTATTTCCTAAGAAATAGCAGAAAATGTATTTTCCCTTCACAATCGGTTCTTCCTGTTGGATGGACATCCATTCATCGCCTGTAAACAGCAGGGTTGGATCACATACCACAGGTACATCTCTACCCGCAAGCTCTTTTACAAGTTTCTGCCCCGATTCTTCCCGTACACCGATGTGTTTGATTTTTTTCAGAAAGACTTTCGCCTTTTCTGCTGAATCTTTCGGAAGGCTGCTCTGACCAAAGCTCGTAGCATAAGCTATTGTGTTGACTGATTCCGGCACAAAATTAAGTGTGTAATAGTCAGCTGCAATATTGCCAGGCAGCCACAACTGGTCACTTCCAACTAACACAGCAGAATAATTCTCTTCACACTTGCTCCCCAGTTCTGCTTTCGAGTTATACACAGGTGAGAGTCTAAAGTATTTCTTACTGAAAGCATCGAATTTCTCTGCTCGAATATGGGAATTGGCTGCATGCTCATTTTTTGAAAACCTTCTCATCAGAACAGTCCTTGCCATTCCCAATTTGGAAAGAAGAATGTCAGATGTCAGTGATGCCTTAGCAAAATAGAGCATCTTCGCTTTCTTTATCTCTCCATTAAAGCCAGATATATCTATTGTCTCGTTTTCGTATCCAAGCTTATCTAATGCCATCTGAGTGGCATATGCTTGAAGCATACTTCCATAATTATGTTGGAAATAGCAAGATACAATTGCTACTTTCTTCATATCTATCTCATTTCCTTTTTATCCTATTTAGAATAGGTCTTCCATAAGCCTGTGCTATACCAGTAACCGAAATCATCAGTTTCCTTGGCATCATCCGAGCCAACATAACGCCGATTCCCTTTACTCCGGTAGCACTCTTGTACTCCCACAGCTTTTCATCCTTCCAGGGACTCATGTCCTTGTATTTCATCCACTCGCCTACATACCTGTGCTGGCAACCCTCAATCCAAGGACGCCTGCTAAGAAAACTCGTAGTAAAATGGATAATCACCGGGTTCTCCGTAGCTTCTTTTACCTGTGCTTCCGTGTAGAACTCCGGCGGTTTCCTGTACACCATCATTTCCTTGTATGAAAAATCATAGTAGATAGTGACCGAATTGAACCTCGGCTCGAAGCAGTATGTATCGTGTGAAAGGACTGCATTTAATGCACCTTGGTCGCCTTGCTGAATCCTACCATTCTTCGAAGCAATGAACTTCAGCAGCTTCTTCTCAACCTTCTGCTCTTTCCAGCGTTTCAAATCAATGAGCATTACCCCGGAGTTGAACATGATATCTGTGGGCTTCAAATTAATATTTGCTCTATACCACTTGCTGAACGCATCCTTTAGTGCCGCTATTGTCTTGCCGTGCATGTCCAGATTCCAGAGCTCATCAAGTAACTTATTGATAATAATGTCGCAATCCAGATAAAGGACTCGTTCCAAATCTGCCGGAAGAACACTGGAAACGAATAGCCTAGCGTACTGACTCAAGGAACCGCGATCTACTAAAATTTCCATGTTCAATTCTTCGCTGATGTCTTTAGCCGGTATCCATTGGATATCATTCCTCTTATAAGTCCTGCTGACTGACTCCAGCTTTTTCTTATTTTCCTCCGATATTTTACTGTCAAGGACATACACATGGATCTGCTCCATATTCTTGTTGTTCTCGTACAAAGATGTCAAAGACACGCCAAGAATCTCGACGAATCTATCATCAGAAGCGTATACAACATGAAGTTTCCTACTACCATTCTGCTTCTCATTGCCTTTCAAATTTCTGTCCATCTACGCCACCGCCTTTTCATGCACAGCAGCGGTCGTAGACCACAGCGTTATTTGATTGTATGTAACAAGAGAACTGTATACTCCAAGTGAGATATATACTAAGTAGTAATACCCCCCCCCCGAATCTCACGAGGACTTCGTCATATATAGCCGAATATTTCTCAGCCATAACGACTGTATTGTATTTATTCAAAATATCCTCATATGCGGCATCTACCAATCCAGCACTCTTCCCGTCTTGGACACTCTTAATGTTCTCCGCAAACTCAGATACATTTTGACACACATAACCGTTTACTCCGGCATGGATGACATCATGGTTTCCGATGACATCATTAACCACACAGGGTTTTCTCATATACATAGCTTCCAGTAACGAGATAGGCAGCCCCTCCCACAAAGAAGTCAGCAGGAACACATCTGCCGACGCTGATCTGGACAGAGCATTCTTCCTATCTAGCCATCCAGTAACCTCTATATTTGGTGAGGTTAATTCTCCCCTTAATTCTCCATCCCCGATCCAGAGGAAGTGAATTCCCGGCAGGGCTTTGGCAATTTCATTGAACAGCATCGGGTTTTTCTGATAGCAGATGCGTCCTAGCGTGAACACTGTGAACGGATGGTTTTCTTCCTGTATGGAAGTTAACAGGCTGTCCAACTGCTCTGTATTGATGCCATTGTCCACATAAGTAGCTTTTTTTGTTAGCTTTAACGTTTCCTGATGCTCACCTTCGCTACAGCTGATGGTCGTGCAATACCGCTTCCCACACACAGTTTCAATCATCCTATATGCAAACCGTTTCACTGCGCTATGGTTCTTCATCAGAAAGCTGTAGCCATGCGGCGTGTAGAAAAGTGGTGTTTTCTTTCCGTTGAAAGCCCACCGTCCCAAAGCACCTGCCTTGGAAGAATGGAGATGGATGATGTCAGGTTTTACTTCATCCGCTATTTTTCTGATTTCAAAGAACGCTTTTACATCCTTGGAAGATTCCACCGACCGTGTGAAATTTTTTACCTCAATCAAATGTATTCTTTTATGGAAATAATCCTTATAATCCGAAGGAGTCTGTGGCCGGACGGCATAAGCTATATACATATCATATTTATCAGCCAGTCCATTCGCCAGATCAACTATGTAGGTGAACACACCGCCGCCCATAGCTTCTACTACAAACAGAATTTTCTTTTTACCGTCCACTAAACTATTCTCCCCTGTTCTCATGTGGCATAGTTGCCACAGTACTCATATTGACTGCTGGGATTACTACAGCTCTTCATTTTAGTAACTATATTTATTGAAACGCTGAAATCAGGAATGCTGCCTGTATTCATCTTCCGCATGATGAATCTCATCCACATGATGAAGCACTTTACCATTCCTCTTAGAGACATCTTTCCCACGACAACAAGCCCGTGGCGGACACCTCTCTCAAAGTATCCGCTCGCAGGCTTGCTCTGTACCTCCTTTTTCACTTTTTTCTCCGCATATTATTCGGGTAAATAAAAGAGCGGGAACCAGGTCAAGCCCTTTTCAGCAGCATCCTGGCTGCTTCCTTACCCTGTATTCGTTGAGAAAAATGAAAAGCACAGAGTCAAGCCGCAGCGGGAGCCACTGAAAAATCAGCGAATCCTCCGGTTGACCTTATTATTTCACAAACACCACATCTTATTGAATGTGTACATATTAAAAGGCATAGAATAAAGCTCCCCCTTGTAGTTAGCCACAGGAGAATTCGTGAAACGATTGAACTCAGCAAACTGAGTGATATAATTCCAAACTTTCTTATTGTTCGTGTGGAAGATATGAGCGCCATATTTATGGACATTGATGCCCTCAATATTTTCTGTATAGATATTTCCGCCTATGTTCGGTCGTTTATCAATCACGAGCACAGATTTTCCGTTTGATTTTGCTTCATGTGCGAAGATGGCTCCATACAGACCAGAACCAACTATCAGATAATCGTACATTTTCTTAATTTCCTTCCTAATAATGTCAATTTATATAAATGGCACTGTGTATTCACAGTCCTATCTACCCTATAGCAGAAGTGTTAAACCTCAACGTCACGAAGCAGATTTATCTGACGGCCGAAGTTTCTCTTTTCCTACCCTTAAAGCCCATCAATGTAGTATCAACATAGTACATACCGTCTAAACGGTCTACCCAACAGAAAAAGTTTTAAATTCAATACAGAACACATCTTCTACCATATCTGCCAACAAAAGAGGGGGCTATAGACTTCTTGTGCATTTATAACAAACGGTCATTCCTCAATCTAACTGCTTTTTGTAATACTTCAACAAACTCAAATCTCATCATTGAAACAACCATACTCCCATGTCTACCCTACGTTTTGTTTCCCATAGCCTATGAAACAGTCATTACCATAGGTCTACCCTACAAACCGTCTACCATAGAAGTTTTACATTTTGGGGCATTTCATGCCTTTTCAGGCCGCCAAAAAACTGTGTTTTATACTGGCGCTACCGCCAAAATCTAAAACTTTTTTGTTAGGTAGCCATTTTCAAAGAAGAGAATCCGCAACTATGCAAATTTACCAATTCATATAGGGGGAATCACGCAAACCAAGAAGTCCGGCAGCCCATTCTCCAACGTTGCCACAATCCAATTCCCCAGATAGCAACACGCCAGAAAGGCAACCCACCGGCTAGTTTATTCTGAGGAGTTGGCATAAAAATAGCCCACCGGGGCACTATCCTGCTGTGTTGGGGTTACACAACCGGATAGCAGCCGGTGGGCTGATAATTATACGAGTTTTTCCGCAGCTGCCGTGTCAAACCGGTCCATAACCGCACTTCGCAGCCCCTCCGGAGCGGGACTGTGGTTGCCGTTACGCGCTCTTTGCTTTCTTCTTGTACGCCCTTCGCTTGTAGCAGACCGCCGCATTGTAAACCTGCCAGCGCTCGGTGATGCTCTCGACGCGGCCGTCCTCTGTTATGCGTCGATAGCCGAGGAAGTCGCACAGGCTCCGTTCGATGCCGGCCGTTTTGAACGCGACCCCAAAGTTTGAAAGGAACCGCATTTCGCTGCCGTCTGCCACGGCCTTGGGGAAGAAGGCCAGGTAGATGCCCTCGTCAAAGTCCAACAGGTCAGGAGCCTTGCTCAGCTGTTCGGCGGTGAGGCGAGGTTCTCCGCTGCGAAATCGCCCCTGCGCCCGCATGAATGATTTTTCGTTTGCGTCTGTGAACGCAGTCCCCGCTATATCCCGTCCGTTGACGTTTAGCTTCATCCCCGCCCTGTTCTGTTCTGGCAAGGCAAGCAGGCATTCGAGAAACAGGTCGAAGTTCTCTTTCATCGTGACTGTGGCCTCCTGGTCGCCCTCCAGGGCTGCCTTCTCCTTGTACAGGGCCTCGATTTTGTGCTGGATGTCCTCGGCGAGCTTCGCGTAAAGGTCAGCCGCTGATTCCGTCGGCTGTTCGTACTCCAACCCCAGTTCCCGCGCATCGTACATAGCTGCGGTTTCCTCGCTGATCGCCGCCACTTTGTTCTCCAGGGCATCTTCCTTTTGCGCCTTGAGGGCTTCGATTTCCTGGTTGAGCAGCGCCAGTCGGCGGGAGGTCACATCTCCCGCTCCGTTCTTCCCAAGGGAATCCTCGTAGACCGCCTTCAGCGCCGCTTTGAACTCGTTCACGAAGCCGCTCTCATCACCCTTTTCTTCGTACTCCCGCTTTAACCGGTAGAGCAGTTCCATGAAGCTCTGCTTGATGGCTACCTCGTGGAGAACCTTCGCGGGACACCGCTCTTCGTTGGCCTTCCGTTCCTCATCGGAGAGCCGTCCGTTCTTTCCCCGGCGCTCGTACTTTGTTTCGCACCGCCAGATGGGGTAATTGAAGTAATATTTCTCGCTGAATTGCCCACCCGGAATGCCTTCGGAGGCAAGGCAGCGGCTGCCGCTGTAGCCCGCGGCGTCCATAGTGTAGGAGGCCCTGCGGTACTTTGCGCCGCAAACGCCGCAGTAGATGTTATGGAGCGGGCTTTTGTGCCTGCGCTTTGCCGGTTCCTTCCCTTTGCCCTTCGGTTCCCGGTTGTGCAGCCCGTCCAGCCTTGCCTGGGCCTTGTCCCAGGTGATGCGGTCAATGATGCCCACATGGTGGTTGTAAAGGTAATAGCGGGGCGCCTGGCCGGTGTTCTTTACCGATTTATGGGTCAGGAAACTCTCCGTGACCGTCTTTTGCATCTCCACGTCCCCGACGTACTTTTCGTTGCGGAGGATGCCCAGGACGGAGCCGGTCGTCCAGGGGTTCTGCATTACGGTGGTAAACCCCAGCCTGTTCAGTTCCTTTGCCACCGCCGTGGCGCTCATGCCATCAACATAGTGTTCAAAAATGAACCGCACCACCTTTGCCTGCTCTTCATCGATCAGCCACGCACCGTCTGGCCCCTTGCTGTAGCTCAGCATTCTGTTGAGGTTCGCGATTGGAATGCCCTGCTTGAACAGCCGTTCGATTGACCAGCGGATATTCGTGGAAATGCCCCTGGATTCCTCCTGGGCGATGGCGGAAAGAATGGTCAGCACCAGTTCGCCCTTCGCGTCCAGACTGTCGAGGTTTTCCTTCTCGAAGAATACGCCTACAGGCGGATGCAGCTCCTTCAGCTTCCTGACGCAGGAAAGGGCGTCCACTGTGTTTCTGGCAAAACGGCTGATGGATTTTGTGATGATGTAATCGATAGTGCCGTTCTCCGCCGCTTCCATCATTGCGTTGAACTGCACTCTGCGTTTTCTGGATGTGCCGGAGATGCCTTCGTCTGCGAACATCCCCGCGAAGGTCCAGTTGGGATTTTTGTTGATTAGGTCGCTGTAATAGCTGCACTGGGTCGCGTAGGAACCCTGCTGACTTTCCTCCTGCGTGGAAACCCGGCCATAGGCGGCTACCCTGATGTTCTGTGCCGTCCGAAGCTGTCCGCCTGCCTGCTCCGCCCTCTGTGTGGCGGGGATGCACTGGACACTCCCTGTTGCTGTCATTGTCCTTGGATTCATCCTTGCGTTGTCCTCCTCTTCCCGTTAGCGCTGTTTGAAGCTGCACGGTCAAGTTGTCTAAGGGTAAAAAAATGAGAACGGCTTACGCCGTTTAGAAATAGTCATGCCCGAGCCGGTGATCCTTCACCACATCGTGCAATTCCACATCCGAGCTTACATCATCAAACCAGCGCATGGTGAAGCGCTTGGCATTGTGGACGGTGATGGAGAGGATAAACGCCTTGACATACGCGGCCGTCAGCCTCTCGATAAAGGTATCGAGTCCTTCCCGTCCGTCCGGCAGCGTTTTCATCCACTGGATAGCGTCTGCTCTCCATTTGTAATTTTCTTCCAGCATCCTCCAGTAGCGTTCCTTGTGCTCTGCCTCCGCGCTGAGCGCCGCTTCCTTTTCCGCAATGGCCGCCAGCCTTTTGTCACAGGCCGCCAGCTCCTTTGCGAGGGCTTCCGCTTCTTCCAGCCCATCTCCGAATACATCGGCCCGTACCTGCTGTGTTCCAAGCCTGGCCTGGGCCAGCTGCTTCTTTCGCTCCGCATTGTTTCGCTCTAAAAACAAAATCTGCGTCCTGCGCTGCATCATGGCGCGGTCACTCTCGTTATAATCGGAACCCTGTAAGTGCTCCAGCCTTGCACGGATGTCCGCCACGAAGCTGCGGCTGAACCGCTCCCACAAGCCCTTCTTCACAGCGTTCACCACCTGCTCCTCGTACAGGGGATCATTGCGGCAGATCACCTTCCCGTTGTTCCGCGCTGTAGACGGACAGAACCAAATGGCGTTGTGGCCGGTGTTTCTGACATTGAATACCCGGCCGCAATGAGGGCATAGGAGCTGACCGGAAAGCGGGTAGCGGTTCGGTGTTCCGCCGCCGCCCTTCCACTTGCTCTGCGCCTCCTCATAAAGCGTGCGGCCCACGATGGCCGGATGGTGGTTTTGAATGTAATACTGGGGCCGCTCGCCCCGGTTGACCCTTGCCTTGTGGCTCAGGTAATCTTCTGTATAGGTTTTCTGCGCTATCGCATCTCCACAGTAGCGCTCGTTCCGAATCATTCGCCCGATACGGGCGCCCGTCCAGCCCTCGTCCAGTCCTTCCTTCAGGCGGCAGGTCTTTGTCCGCCTTAGCGTGGGGGCTGGGACATTGTCGCGGTTTAATCCCCTCGCGATGTCCCGCGGCTTCACGCCGCTGGCTGCTTCCACAAAAATGCGCCGCACCACGGGCGCCTCTTCCGCGACGACCGCGACCCGCCGCCTCCTGTAACCGCTGGCCGTGGTTTCAAGAGCGTCGTCTCCGTCCGCAAAGCGGTACCCGTAGATGGCAAAATTTGCGGTGTCGCCCCTGGGAAAGCGCACCTGCTGCCCCCAGCGGATGTTGGAGGAGATGGTGCGTGATTCCTCCTGGGCGATGGCGGCAAGGGTCGTCAGCACGAACTCGCTGAGTTCGTCGGCGCTGTCCAGGGCCTCCTTCTCAAAGAGGATGGTCACGCCACATTCCTTCAGGCGGTTCATCGCATCCAGGAAGTCGATGGTGTTCCGGGCAAAGCGGGAAATGGATTTGACGATGATGCGGTCGAGTTTGCCCTCCTTGCAGTGGCGCAGGAGCCGCTGGAATCCCACACGATGCCTGTCCGAGGTGGCGGAGATGCCGTAATCGAAGTAGATGCCTGCGGATACCCAGCTGGGGTTCTACGCGAGGAGGCCCGTAAAGTACCGTTCCTGTAGCGCGTAAGAATCCTCCTGATTCTCATGCTCCGAGGAAACTCTGATGTATGCCGCCACCCTTAGGCAGGCGGCCTTTGGCTGTCCCGCCGTCGCTTCCGCAACCCCCGCCGGGAAGTCCTGCGTTCTGAATTTGCCTTCCATTTTTTCTCCTTTCTGCGTATATACAGTTGCAGCCCTCTGTGTCCTGACTTTCCACGCCGCCAGGGGAGGCCCGCCGCAGCGTCCCGCTGCTTGTGAACGTAGTGACATAGTACCATTATTTTCAAATAGTATCTAGTCATGGAAGGAGAATCGTCAGCCCACAAGTTTGGCAGTTGCCCTCCAAATGGGCGCAAAAAAAAGAGCGGCTTTTTCAAGCCGCTCTGAATGGGGTTCCTTAAATGAAAAAAACTCGCACAGGCAGGATGCAGCGGCATCCTGAGCCTGTACGAGTCTTTGCACTTATGCGATTGTATCGCCGCGTACATTGCCGCACGCAGCAGGGAAGAGGTCGGCCCAGTTCAGGGCCTTCTGCTCGATGGTCAAACTCACTCAACGTCAGCGTTTGCCTCAACCTTCGCATAGGAGCGACCATCATACATACCACAGGAAGGGCAAATACGATGGGGCATACGGTATGCACCGCACTCCGGGCACTTGACCAGCTGGGGCGCGGTCAGCTTCCAGTTTGCGCGGCGCTTATCACGTCTTGCCTTGGACACCTTACTCTTCGGGACTGCCATTTACGACACCTCCTCATTTCCACCCGCTTGGGGCTATTCACTCACTCGTCCTGTTCCAGCAGCTTGGCAAGGACGGCAAACCTGGGGTCAAGCTCCGGCTTGCAGCCGCAGGGACCTTCGTTCAGGTCCTTACCGCATCTGGGGCAGCGGCCCTTGCAATCCTCCCGGCACAGGTTCTTCGTATCCATTGCGAGGATGACCTCGTCATGCATCAGCTCGTCCACATCCAGCGTTGTGCCGTCCAGGACGATCAGCTCCATGTCGTCTGCGTCATCTTCGTTTTCCAGCTCAGTGACCAGCAAATGCTCCACTTCCACTGTGGCGGCCCGCTGAAACGCCTTGCCGCAGCTGTCACAGTGCAAATGCAGATTTGTGGTAGCTGTCGCCTGAAACACCAGCATCTCCGCCCGGTTGTACACCGAGCCCTCAATATGAACCGGTTCCGGCAGCCTGTGTTCGCCGTAAAAGTCCAATTCGGATAAATCCAAATCAAAGGCGAAGGGAAGCGCCGCCCCCGGCGTATGAATGATGTTGCTTAATTCCAGACGCATACTGCACCTCACATAATGATACAAGATGTATTGTACCGCAAGTTCTTTTCCTTGTCAACCCTTTTTTCGTCTCTGCGTTGTCAAATGATGTGACCCCCGGCAGGAGGAGCATAAAACCTAAGATA
>JAJQFX010000031.1 GCA_021200895.1 Clostridiales bacterium
TTTCCAACGTTTTGGATATACGGGAGAAAGCCGTTTTTTTCAGTAAGATAGGTTCACAAGAAAGATGAACCTTGACAACTGAACAGCCGGCTGTGAGAGGCATATGCTTCAAGGGGAAGTGACGCGATGAAATGAGCGCACCAGAGGGAGCGATACGTTGGGGAAAGCCCGGACAGGAAGATGGTAACAGAACCGGTGTGATTAAGATGGAACATTTAGAGAATATCAACTATGAATACGAAATACAGGAGGAATATTTATATGGCAAAGTTATCTAAGTATGAGAAAGAAACTATTATCCATTTCAACGAGAGGGATAAGGAAGCAACGGTTTACACATTTAATCCGGCACTGAAACGACGGTTGGCGGAGTTTAGCAGAAAGTACCCCACACTGTGTTTTCTGAAACGCAGCACGGATGATGGGAGTGTGACATACACAGTAGAAAAATCGCGGCTGTCTATCCGGCTGATTCCGCCGTATAGCGAGGAACGCAGGGCTGCAGCAAGGGAGCTTGCGAAGGAACATGGGTTTCAGGTAGTTCATCCACTGAAAAAGGCGTCATGACAAAGGATTTGGAGTACTACCGAAAACATTGAAATGTGCGAAAAGTTTAATTGATACTGAAATCCCATTGTGGTATCTTTAAAAATTAAAGTGTAGCATTTACAAGTGAATCAGCTTGCGTTGCCGAGCTGATGAAGCTGAAAATCGAAAAAACCAGTTGAGCGCAATCCGGCGATTGTGCTCCGGTTTCTTTGAGCGGAAGTCCAGAGGGCGTTAAACGTCCGGTGGACGTTTGCTTAGCGCGGACCGAAGCGGATCGTAGAGCAATTTCTTTGGTCAGTGTCCAGAGGTGAAACCTTGGTCGGGAGTGCAGAGGGAGGATTGCCTTTTGCGCTGGGTGCAGGGGTGCTGGATGTCCGGTGGACATCCGTTTAGCACCGACCGGAGCGAAGCGTAGACCGCGGCGTCCTGCGTAGGTCAAGGGCGACAGCCATTGCCGGGTCAAGGGTGGAACGCCTTGCCCAGCTAAGATTGATGCCCTGCGTCAATCTGTACTGGGTATTATTTGACGCAAAAAGGCGCAAAATTTTAAGGCTTGTTGTGCCAGAGAAAATTTTTTAGAAGGAGTGTTATGAAAAAAAGACGAATTGGAATTCTTTATAATTGAAGATGAGACTGAGACTTTAAATGAAATTGATGAAGAATAAAGTTTCTAAAAATATTTTTTTGACCGAGTGCAAAAATGTACCCGGTCTTTTTTTGCCCAAATTTATGAAAGGAGATTTTATCTTATGAAAATGACAAGGCACAACGGGCGCTCCGGCAAGAACGGCATTTACAACCCGAAGCACAATGACCGCCGTTTCAATCTGGAAAACAGTGAACACATTGACGCGGAGCGGGCGAAGCAGAATATCTACTGGGATATTTTCAACGGCTACCGCTCATTCGCAGACATGGACAAGGAGACAGAGCTTGCAGACACATTTGATGATGTGGAGGAATTATATTACTCCCACTTCTACCGTGATTATGTGGAGGGGCAGAACGGGCGGAATGAAAAGAACCGACACCCAGAGCGCAACCGTTCCGCTGATGATATACGGAAAAATAAAAAGACCTGCCCGGAGGAATCGCTCTTCCAGCTTGGCACGATGGATGACCATGCTCCGCCGGAGGTGCTGTTACAGGTGGCGGTGGAATTTATGACCACTTTTGATGAAAGGTTCGGCTCCCATATCCACATACTGGACTGGGCGCTCCATCTGGACGAGAGTACGCCGCATATCCATGAACGCCATGTGTTCGACTGTGAGAATAAATATGGCGAGCTTTGCCCGCAGCAGGAGAAAGCATTGGAAGCGCTGGGCTTCGATCTGCCGGAACCGGATAAAAAGCCGGGGCGATACAACAACCGGAAGATGGTTTTCGATTCTGCCTGCCGTGCGCTGATGTTTGACATTGCAAAAAAGCACGGCCTGCATCTGGATGAGGAACCGGAATACGGCGGGCGCAAATATCTGGAGAAGCAGGATTTTATCATGGCGAAGCAGAAAGAAAAGATTGCCGCGAGCGAGCAGAAAATCGAGAAGCAGGGGGAGCATATCAAAGACCAGACACTCAAGATTATCCGGCAGAATACCGCGATCAACCAGAATGCGCTTGTCATGGAGAAGCAGGACAAGGCGATTGACAAAAATGTCGCGGAGATACAATCGCAGCTGGAAACGCTTGATGACCAGAATGAAATGATCGAGACACAGAAGCATGTCATGATGAAAAATGAGGAAGCTATCGGGGAACAGGGCGAAATCCTAAATGATTTGATCCTGCGGACGGAGGATGTGGAAGCCCTGCTTCAGGAAGTCTCCGAAGCGGCTTATGATAAAGCCGTCGAGGTTGTGACGGATGCGGTCAGGGAGGAAACACAGAAAGAGGATATCCGCATGATCTCTGAAACCCATGACTGGCTGTTGAAGCCGGAACGCAAAGACCCGGAGCCGAAGCGCATTTATGCGGCTGGGATGCTGGATCAGGTCATAAATAAACTCCGTAGGTCGGCGCAGAAAGCGCTCAACAAAGTAAAGGCAACCATGCAGTCGCCGGATAAGCGGAGCGAGGGCGTGGAACAGGTCAAGAAGAAAGCGAGGACATCCGTGCTGGCGAAGCTGAACAAAAATAAAGAGGAAGCCGCCCGGAGGGAACAGGAACGGCGCGAACAGCAGCGGGGAACGCCACAGCAGAAACATAAAAAGAATATGGAACTTTAAAGGGCGTCTGCCATTTTCGTATTGAGAATGTCGGGCGCCTTTTTTGTTTCCGGAAAGGGGATCGCATGAATGTATTTGAAGCTGTGAAGCAGTCAATAACCACCCGGCAGGCTGCGGAACTGTATGGAATCAAGGTAAACCGGAACGGGATGGCCTGCTGTCCTTTCCATAATGACAGGCATCCGAGCATGAAGGTGGACAGGCGCTTCCATTGCTTCGGGTGCCAGGCAGACGGGAGCGTGATTGATTTTACCGCAGCGCTTTTCGGGCTGACCGTGAAAGACGCTGCCGAAAAGCTGGCTGCGGATTTTAACGTCAGTTATGACAGGCGCAGTCAGTCGCCCAGGGCAAGGCCGACAGAGCCGGTCCGATCTGTCAGGAGGAAGCTGTCCGAGAAAGAACGTTTTCGGCAGGCAGAAAGGAAATGCTTCCGTGTTTATTCCGATTATCTTCATTTATTAAGGCAGTGGAGATCGGAATATGCGCCGAAACCGGATGATGAGGAATGGCATCCGCTTTTTATGGAAGCACTGAAACAGCAGACGTATGTGGAATACCTGCTTGACACGCTCCTGTCCGGTTCAATAGAGGAACGTGCTGCGCTGATTATCGAAAAGGCGATGGATGTCAATGCACTGGAACAGAGGATTGCAGGCTATAACGCCAGAGAGCCAACCCGCTCAGAAATGAGCAGGTTCAGGAAGGGCAAGGGAAAGGAAGTGAACGAAATATGAGCGATGAATTGAAAGACCTGCCGCCGGAGGTGAAAGAAGCCGTGCTGCATTCTGCGGACACGATGTCAGATGCGCAGAGCGTGGAACAGGTAAAAGCATTGCTGGCGGTATCGGAAAAAGGGCAGGTGTTAAACACGCCGGGAAATTATAAGACAGTGTTTTTGTCAGACCCGCTGCTCAAAGGGGCGTTCTGCTACAACCTGCTGACGAACCGGATTGACATTGTAAAGCCGCTTGGGTGGAAACGCGACAGTGACCAGCTGACGGATGTTGACACGCAGTACCTTATGCTGTATCTGGATGAGCATTACCACTTATCTTCGGAAAAGAAAATCGAGGGCGCGATTAAGATAGCAGCGAACGAATACCGCTATCATCCGATCAGGGATTATTTGGACGGGCTGCAATGGGACGGTCAGGAACGTGTGCGGTTCGCCCTGCACCATTTCCTCGGCGCAGATACCAGCGATTATATTTATGAAGCGCTCCGGCTGTTCATGCTGGGCGCGGTCACACGGATATATAAACCGGGGACAAAATTTGAAGTCATGCTGTGCCTTGTCGGAGGGCAAGGAGCCGGGAAGTCAACTTTCTTCCGGTTCCTATCCGTCAAAGATGAATGGTTCAGCGACGATCTCCGCAGGCTGGAGGATGAAAATGTATACCGGAAGCTGCAGGGCCACTGGATTATTGAAATGCCGGAGATGATCGCCACAGCGAACGCAAAAAGCATTGAGGACATCAAGTCATTCCTCAGCAGGCAGAAAGATACCTACAAAGTGCCGTATGCGATTCATCCGAAGGATTACAAACGGCAGTGCGTGTTTGCCGGGACATCCAGCACTCTGGATTTCCTGCCGCTTGACCGGACGGGCAACCGACGTTTCCTGCCGATCATGGTGCAACCGGAACAGGCGGAGGTTCACATACTGGAAAATGAAGCTGCTTCGAGGGCATACATTGACCAGATGTGGGCGGAGATCATGGTAATTTACCGTCAGGGCAATTTTAAACTGAAACTCAGCCGGGAGACGGAGCGGTACCTGCAAGACCACCAGAAGGAATTCATGCCGGAGGACACACAGGCGATGCAGATTCTGAATTATCTGGATAACTTCAAAGGAAAGATCGTCTGCTCCCTGCAGCTTTATTATGAAGCGCTGGGGCATCCGACTTATGAGGAGCCGAAGCAGTACGAGATCAGGGACATCAACTCTATCATGAACAACTATGCTGTCGGGTGGAAAGCGTTTGACAATCCGCGGCATTTCCCTGCGCCGTATAACCGGCAGAAAGGGTGGGAACGGATTCAGAGTGCTGACAACGGGGACGCTCAAAATGACGGCTTCCAGAAAGTGACCGATGAGGAAGCCCGTCAAACGGGGATGCCTGATGAGTGGCTGAAACCGAAAAATGAGTAGCGCGTTGTCGGTTTTGTTGTCAGCCCGTTGTCGGGCGCGTTGTCGGTTTTGTTGTCAGCCCGTTGTCGGGCGCGTTGTCAGGAAATCTGCCCGGAAAGCCGTATTTTACTTACTTTTTTCTTTCTGACAACGAAAGCAACAGAAAAAAAGGAAAAAAACCTGTCACATCAAAACAGGGGGAATCAGAGCATGGTTTGAAAAGTCTTTTGGAGCGCGTTGTCAGACTTCGTTGTCAGGCTTTTCCCTGCCGGGTTCCCCTTAACCTATCGCTCATTTTTGAGCCATAGGTGCACATGGAGATTGGAAAGGAGGTGGTCATCCCGTGAAGAAATATTACGATAACATAGAAGATAATGTTGCCTTTGAGCGCTGCATTGATGTTATGGCCCAGCTCATATTAAAATACGGGCCGCAGGTTCTCGAAAAAAAGAAAAAGTCGAATTCAATGGTTGTTTCGTTTGATGCTGATAGAAAACCAAAAGAGATTGCTGAAAACGGCAGTAGTTGTGATGAGATTTCAATGGAAAAGGCAGCATAAAATCGAATTTCCTATTGCAAGAGTATTTCCTGTATGCTATAATGCATACACAATGTGTATACGGTTATGGAGGGTAAGAAATGGATTGCATGGAAAAGGTAAGGGAGCTTCGTGAAAGTACAGGGATGAACCGGAAGGAATTCTGCGAATTTTTCCAGATTCCTTACCGGACGGTCACAGAGTGGGAACGCGGGAACCGTCATGCTCCGGAATATGTGATTCGGCTGTTGGAGTATTATATCAGGATGGAGCAGCTGGATATTAAGCATGATGAAAAGAAGGTGGCGGATAAGACTGTTGAAAACGACTAAAGAAGGAGGGAACCGGTATGGCAGGAAAAACAGTAAAGGAAACGATCCATGCAAAGGGATTTGATATCAGTATCTATACGAATGATTTTGAAAATGAATTTATTTCGTTGACGGATATCGCAAAATATAGAAATGAAGATGATCCTCGTTTTGTTATACAAAACTGGATGAGAAACCGCAACACGATAGAATTTCTGGCAGTATGGGAAGAACTTCATAATCCGGATTTTAACCGTGTGCAATTCGAGGCGGTTAAAAGTGAGGCAGGGCTAAACCGATTTGTAATGACACCTACGAAATGGATAGAGCAGGTAAATGCTATTGGCATCATTTCAAAAGCAGGGAGATATGGCGGAACTTATGCGCACAGCGATATTGCTATGTCATTTGCCACATGGATTTCCCCTGAATTTCAGCTGTATATCATGAAGGATTACAGAAGGCTGAAAAAAGATGAAAACAGTCGGCTTTCGTTAGACTGGAATCTGAACCGTGAGATTGCAAAGCTGAATTACCGGATTCACACCGATGCCATTAAGGGAAATCTTATTCCGCCGGAACTGACACCGGAGCAGATTTCCTACACCTATGCCAGCGAAGCGGATTTGCTGAATGTTGCACTGTTTGGACAGACAGCGAAGCAATGGAGAGATAAGAACCCTGGCAAAAAGGGAAATATGCGGGACGATGCGAACCTGAATCAGCTGCTGGTGCTGGCGAATATGGAAAGCTATAATGCGGTTCTGATTGAGCAGGACAAGCCGCAGTCAGAACGACTGGTGCTGCTGCGGGAACTGGCAGTGAAGCAGATGCAGACATTATCTTCGTTGGACACCACGCAGATTGCAGCTCTGCCGGGAGGGAAAGAGTAGTGAAAAAGAAAACCAAATGCTATATTTACACAAGGGTATCCACTTCCATTCAGGTGGATGGGTATAGTCTGGACGCCCAGCGGAACAAGCTGCGGAAATACGCAGAATACGAGGATATGACGATTGCCGGGGAGTATTCCGACGAAGGTTTTTCGGGGAAAAATATCCAGGGAAGATTGGAATTCCAAAGAATGCTGAATGACATTCAGGAAGGAAAAGACGGCGTTTCTTTTGTGCTGGTGTTTAAACTGTCACGGTTCGGACGAAATGCCGCCGATGTGCTGAATTCTTTACAGTTGATGCAGGATTTTGGTGTGAACCTGATCTGTGTGGAGGATGGCATTGACAGCTCCAAGGATTCCGGCAAGCTGATGATATCCGTATTGTCAGCGGTAGCAGAGATCGAACGTGAAAACATCCGCACACAGACAATGGCAGGACGGGAACAGAAAGCCAAAGAAGGAAAATGGAACGGTGGCTTTGCCCCTTACGGCTATCGTCTGGATAACGGGCAGCTCCTGATTGCAGAAGATGAAGCGGAAGTGATACGCCGGATCTTTGACCGTTATATTCACACGAATGACGGGATTAACGGAGTTGCCAGCTATTTGAACAGTCATGGGTATACCAAGAAGCTTCGGCAGAACGGTACGATACCCGGCTTCTCATCCAGCTTCGTGAAGGGCATTTTAGATAATCCCGTCTATGCAGGGAAAATAGCTTATGGCAGAAGAAAAACAGAAAAGAAAATCGGAACAAGGAATGAAATGCATATCGTAGAACAGTCAGATTTTCCGGTTTATGAAGGACAGCACGAGGCGATTATTTCAGAGGAAAACTGGAATTTGGCACAGGAAAAGCGAAAGGCAAATGCGTTTAAACGTGAGAAAATCAATAATCCGGAACACGCACATATCTTGTCCGGTATTCTGAAATGCCCCTGCTGTGGAAAAGGAATGTACGGAAATATCGCAAAGGCACACAGTAAGGACAATAAGACGCGCTACTATTATTACTGCAAGAACACTTTAGGCGCAACCGGTCACAAATGTACTTTCCGCACAAATATTGAGCAGACAGAGATGAACCGTATGGTAGCAGCGATTATTTCTGCGATGGTCAATCAGCCGCAGTTTGCGGAGGCAATTAAAGAAAAGATTGGCTCTACCGTTGATGCAAGTGATATGGAGAAACAGATTGAGGTGCTGCGGGCGCAATTACGGCAGGCACTGGGAACGAAAGCACGCTTAGAGCGCCAGATGGACGGCCTTGATATTACAGATAAGTATTATGACCGAAAGATATTGGATTTACAGCGCCGGTATGATGAACAATATGGCAAAATAGAAGAGATTGAGATTCAGATAGACGATATCCAAAGCCAGATTCGGAGCATCCGGCAGGAGAAAATTTCCGGTGATAATATCTACCAGATACTTTTAGCCTTTGACGAGGTTTATGGAGATGCGTCTGAGGCGGAGCGGAAAGAATTCATGAGAGCCTTTATTGAACGGATAGAGATTTACCCGGAAAAGCGAGAAGATGGCTGCTGGATAAAGAATATTGTTTTTAACTTCCCTGTTCCTGTGAATGGGGAAGATGTGAAAGAATTGCCCTTGGAATCTCAACCAACAGTCGAGACTATCATAATGATGTCAAAAACAATCTAATAAGGTGTAGAAAAACCGCAGAATGAAAGGACTTCCACTCATCCGGCAGCGAACGCGCTGGGTGATGGAAGCCCTTTTTTGTTTTCCGGCAAAACATATCCAGGCTGAAAGCGTCCGGAGGGTTGCGAATACGAAAATACCTTTTTCATATTTGCTAAAATCTTTTTTCGCAATGAAAATGCGTGCAGAAATAGCGACAGAATTTGCATGAACGGTTGAAAATATTTTCATAATGTTGTATTATTTTATTTGTACTGATACGCTTCTCTCATTCGCCTTTTAGCGCTTGTGCAACGGCTGAATAACACTGCAAAATGTTGAGAATACCATCATAAAAGCTCGTGGAAAATACCATTTCCAAACAGAAGGAGTTCATTATGCAGGTTGCAATTGTGGATGACAGCAGGAAAGATACTGAAAAGATGGTAGAATACCTGGAACAGTTTACATCAGAAACGAAAGTGTCTCTTTCCCCAGTTTGCTTTGAAACTGCAAGCACTTTCTTTGCGGCTTTCACAGGACAATTTGATTTGGTTATTTTTGATATTGATATGCCAGGTATGAATGGGGTGGAGGCTGCCCGGCTGCTGCGGAAGCTGGATTCGGATGTAATCATCATGTTCGTTACGAATCTGCCTCAGTATGCGCTGGATGGTTACGAGGTAGATGCGGTGGACTATGTCCTGAAACCGGTCTCCTATGGCGATTTTTGTCTTAAACTGCGGAAGGCGCTCCGTTATGTGGACCGGAACCGTGAGTCACGGCTGCTGTTGCACACTACTGAGGGCGTTGTCAGCATCGTTCCACGGGAAATCCGCTATGTGGAATCCGAGCTGCACTATTTGACATACCACACGTTTGACCAGACATACCGCGTCAGGGGCACCCTGACCGAGGCAGAAAACAACCTGCAGAGTCCCTCTTTTGCACGCTGCAACAACAGCTGCCTGGTCAATCTCCGTCATGTATCGGCGATTCTGCGGGATGATGTACAAGTGGGGACTGCGCTGCTGAAAATCAGCAGGAGCCGAAAGAAAGCGTTTTTGGAACAATTTACGCGCTATCTGGGAGGGATGAAGCCGTGACGCCGCGGGACGTTTTTGAAGAGCTGCGTTTTGTTTGGGAGTTAATGAGCGCAGACGTTCTTTTTCTGATTCCATTTGCCCAGCGGAAAGGGAGCTGGCGACGCGGAATTTTAGGGGTACTATTCTTCTCTGCCCTTTCATTGGCTTTTTTACCAATCAGGAAATGGATCGATGTTCACTCGGAATTTGCCAGCATTATTATCTGCTGCTGGTTTATCCCTTTAACGCTGCTGATTATGCTTTACTCGCGTTTTTGTTTTCAGCTTACCACCTGTGATGCTATTTATATCTGTATTGCAGGCTATGCAGCGCAGCACATGGTCTATACCATAGTGCATGAGGTTCTGATACTGCGCCTTTGGCCAGCGCTGTCAGAACACCTGGCCCTATATGTCTTGCTCAGCGCATTGGCCTGCATACTGATTTATTATGTCCTGCATCGGCTGTTTGCCGAAAAACTCCGCCAATGCAGAGGCCAACTCACGGAGGACACGCCTGGGCATATTGTTGTCTATATCGCCTGCCTGGCAGCGCTCATGTTCTGCACCTACGGCTACCAGCATCTGTTCCTCTTTGACCAGAGGATAGCGATGCTAAGCGCGCTGTTGGACATCCTTACCTGCGTCATGGTTTTGGGCATCCAGCACACTTCTGTCCAGATGATTCTTTACAGCAGGGAGCAGGCAGAGATTCAGCAAATGCTTCACGATGGAGAGCGGAACTATGCCTTATCCAAAGAGTTGGTTGAAGTAGTCAATCGGAGTATCCACGATTTAAAGTACACGCTTGACGCCCTGAAAACCGAAGAGGGAGAGGCGCGGCAGCAACTCATCCATGAAACGGAGAAGAGCATCCATCAGTATCAGCAGTTGGTTCACACAGACAATGAGGCGCTGAACACCATTTTAACGGAAAAGAGCCTGTTATGCGACAAGAGAGACATACGTTTCACCTGCTCGCTGGATGATGTGAACCTGGATCTGCTGTCCCTGACGGATTTGTATACGCTGCTTGGCAACGCCATTGATAATGCCATTGAATGCGTCAGTCAGATTTCTGACCCAAAGAAGCGTGTCATCAGCCTGACGATACAGCGCCATCACGACATTATCAGCATCCAAACGAACAACTTTTATCAGGGGGAAATACAGTTTCAGTCAGGGCTGCCTTGCACGACAAAGGAGGATTCAACGCGCCATGGCTACGGATTGAAGAGCATCCGATACCTGGCGGAAAAATATGGAGGCAGTATGTGCGTCAGCACACAGAACCATGTATTCATCCTCCAAATCATGTTGCCTGTCCAAAAGTGCGTCCAACCCTGATGCAAAAGCCTGCCCTTTTGCGCGGGACGCCTGGCAAAATACGACGCTGATTGGCCATTATGCCGATTTATGCTGCAAATCCAAATTGATTATTAGGGAACCTCTGAATAAATGCAGCTGCGGCGCCTTGCGGTAAATTTCCGCCATAAATGCGTTGCAAAGCCTTGAAATCCGTCAGGATTCCTGCGCCTTTGCGCCTTTTTCTGACGAAAATTTCCTCGCAATTCGCTCTTGTTCATTTATTCAGAGGTTCCTTAGGAAAAACGCCCTGTTTTACAGGGCGTTTTTTGACGCTTCAATGCAATTTCTGCCTATATTCTGCAATTTTTGCCAGAGTGCTTGATAAAACTTGAAGCTTCTGTTATAAAATACTCAGGGACTGATAGTATCATCATAAGCAAGGAGGGATGGGAAACTACAGGAAGGTAAAGCAAACAATTTTGCGAACATGAAAAGGAGGCTTTTGTATGAAGAAGAAACGCATTCCTCTGATTGTAGGCATTGCAGTCATTGCTCTGCTCCTCGTGTGGATCATTGTTTCTTTGGCGACAAGTTCAGGACTTCCGAATTTACTGCTTCGGAACGCCACAGCTTTCAATAAAGACATCCCTGATCCGGGTTTTGAGGGGACGAGCTACGAGCATATCCAATACGCAGAGGAATCGGACGCTGAGTATCTGGATTTGTATGTGCCGGATGCCGAGGAAGCAATGCCGTTGCTCATATTGGTGCATGGAGGCGGGTTTGTTGAAAATGACAGCCAGTCCCGTCAGGCAGTCTTGATGTACCAATATATGAGGGCAAACGGTTATGCGGTGGCGACCATTAACTACCGCCTGGCACAGGAGGACACATTCCCTGCGGCCCTGAACGATGTGAAAGCGGCGGTGCGCTATCTGCGTGCCAATGCGGAAGCGTATGGATATGACCCTGATCGGTTTGCCATCTGGGGCGAGTCGGCAGGCGGCTATCTGGCTTGTATGGCGGCGCTGACGGGGGATGACCTGTATGCAGATGTGCCCTACATTGGAGAGGACGCCGCCCAGCCTGTATCGGGAGAAGTCTCTGCGCTGATAGACTTTTACGGCATACTGGATTTTGATACCAGCATTTCCGACTTTGAGGATTGCGGCGTGCCGAGATGGCTGACAAGTCTGATGGGTATGGCCGATGTTGACAGCGAGGATTCTGTTATCACGCAGTTCCTTGGCGCCAATATCGCCACTTATACGCAGGAACAGCTGAATGCAATCAGCCCAACCTATTTTGCCGCGAACCTGGAGAATCAGGACTTGAAGGTTTACATTGAGCACGGCAGCGTAGACATTACAGTTCCCAGAGTGCAGTCCGAGCGGCTTTATGAGACGCTAAAGGACGTGCTGGGAGACAGCAGCGTGACCTACCGTGAGATGAAAAACTTCAAACACGCGGACGACAAATTTTATACGCCAGAAAACCTCGAACCTGTGAAAGAATTCCTGGATCAGACATTTGAGGTAGAATCAGGAGGGGAACAATGAACAAAAAGAAACACGATAAGCTGTACAGGGGCCTTTCAAACACCTTTATGGCGGCAACCGCGATTATGATTGCCGCAACGCTGATGGCTACGAATCTGGGCACCTATGTGAACATGGCGCTGGGGACTTCTTCTGTGAAGGCTGTCACCACCGGCGAAGAGACAAGCACCATCTACTATTCGTCTGAGTTCAGCAGTGTTACAGAGCTTGTGGAAGCCAGAGAAGCAATCAATGAGCAGGTTGTCGAAGAAGGTGCGGCGCTGCTGCGGAACGAGAACAACGCTCTGCCCATTGCGTCTGACAGCAAAATCACACTGCTGGGCATGGCAAGCCATCAGCCGATGTATGATATTGCACAGGGTGCAGCGGCAATCGGCAACGACGATCAAATCGTCTCCTTTGAGGACGCTTTTGCTGACCGCGGATTGCAGCTGAACCCCACCATGATTGCCTTCTATGAGGGGCTGAAGGATACTTACACGCCCTCCTACCAGGGGTCTTACACCGGGGCCGGCCAGGTAATCATCGGGGAAGTTCCGATGAATGAATACACGTCTACACAGACGGACAGCTTTGCGGAGTATTCCGATGCGGCCATCATCTTCATCGAGCGCAATATCGGTGAGGGCGGCGACCTGCCGGATACCGCGGATGCTGAAAATCTCACCGGCGATGGGGAGCATGACGCCTTGCAGCTTCAAAATGAGGAACGCGACCTCATCCTGATGGCAAAGGAGAACTTCGACAAGGTAATCGTGCTGATTGACTCCTCCAACCCTGTGGAAATCGGCGAGCTGACCTCCGGCGATTTGGCGGTGGACGCCATTATGTGGATTGGCGCGGTTGGCTGCAACGGAAGCTATGGCATTGCGGATTTGCTGGTGGGCAACAGCAACCCCTCCGGCGGCCTGGTCGATACTTATGCCACCGACAACCATTCCGCCCCCGCCATGATGAATTACGGGGATTATCAATTCACCAATGCGGATGAAATTGACAACGCAAACGGAGAAAACTACATCGTAGAGGCTGAGGGCGTTTACGTTGGCTACAAATACTATGAAACCCGTTACGCCGACGTTATCCTGGGTCAGGGCAATGCGGACAGCACCGCAGGCACTTACGCTTCTGAGGGCGGCTGGAGCTATGCGGATGAGGTGGTCTATTCCTTCGGCTATGGCCTGAGCTATACGACCTTCTCGGAAACGCTGGACTCCATTGAGGAAACAGAGGACGGTATCCGCGCGACCGTTACCGTTACCAACACCGGTGAGGTCGCTGGCAAGGATAACGTGCAGCTCTATATGCAGTCTCCCTATACGGATTACGACAAGGAAAACCTGGTGGAGAAGCCCTTTACCTTCGTCGGCTGTGCAAAGACAGAGGAACTGGAGCCCGGCGCGTCGGAGACCGTTACCATCGACGTTGACCAGGAGTTGCTGGCAAGCTACGATTATGTGAACGCCCAGACCTATATTCTGGAGGCTGGCACATACTGGTTCTCCATCGGCGACGGGTCCCATGATGCGGTGAACAATATGCTGGCCGCAATGGGATATGATGGTCTGACCGACGCAGCCGGCGATGCCGCAGAAGTCAACGAGAGCGGCGCGCTGTCTATGGAGATTGAAGAGACTACGCTGCTGAATGAAGGGGCCAATGGCACGGAAATCACCAACCGGTTGGAGGACTTCTCTGACCTGAACAGCTTCCAGCCCGGCACAGTCACCTATCTGAGCCGCAGCGACTGGGAAGGCACCTATCCCATCACCTATGACAGCATTGAGGCCACCGGCGTCAGCCCCAACGGGGTGGATATGCTCGCGGAGCTGCAGGGCGATACCTATACGGTGGACACCACGCAAACCATCGAATTTGAGTACGGCAACCCGGATAACGCCAACTATACAGCGGCAATGCTGATTGGCAATACCGATTACGACTCAGAGGATTACGAGCTGATTTTGAAGCAGATGTCCCTTTCCGATTATGCGAACCTGGCGTTCCCGATGATGAGTTCTGACAGCTTTGAAAGCTATACCGCCGGTTACAACGCAAGCTTCCCCGGGCTTACCGGCAACGAAGGCCCCTCCGGCAACGCAGTTGGGTTTATGACGAAAGCGGATTATGAATCCACTGGCACGCCCTACTATATGACGGATGAGGAAGCCGCTGACCCGTACCTGGCGAACTATAACTGCTCCTCCATGCATCAGCAGAGCCTGCTGGCCGCCACGTTCAATCCGGAACTCGCATACCGAATGGGCGAAATCTTTGGCGAGGATACCCTGTGGACCCACGCCACCGCTATGGAGATTGGCGTAAACAACCATCGCACTGCATATAGCGGCCGTAACAGTGAGTACTATTCCGAGTGCGGCAACCTCAGCTACATCATGGGTGCAGCGGAGGCCTCCGGCATCGAATCCAAGGGCGCTTATGCCATGCCGAAGCACTACTTTGGCAACGACCAGGAAACAAACCGCTCCGGCCTGGCTACCTTTGCCAACGAGGCTGCAATGCGTGAGATTCAGCTGCGTGGTGCGGAAGGCGCGTTTGTCAAGGCTGGGGCCCGCAGATTCATGACTACCTTTACCCGTTACGGCGTCATTCAGAGCGCTTACTGCTCTGAGGCTATCGATGGCATCCTGCGTGGTGAATGGGGCTGCCTGTACTCCTACAACATGACGGATATGGCGACAAATGACCTGATGTATGCTGCGCGCAGCGTGGTGAACGGGACGGATACCTTCTGCTCCTTCTACTGGGACGGGAACATGGATTACAGCTCCTACTTCACGGAGGATGCGATTGCCGCCGACGCGGCCATGGCAACTGCCCTCCGGGAAAGCGCGCACCGTGCGTTGTACCTCTGGGCGAACTCGAATGATGCCAACGGTTATTCTACCAACGTAGAGTTTGTTTCCGTTATGCCGTGGTGGCAGACGGCGCTGATTGCCGTGGATGTGGTGCTTGGCGTTGCTACCGTTGCTTTCGTGGTACTCTACCTTCTGGCGGAAAGGAAAACGAAAAAGGAGGAACAATAAAGTGGCTGAAATCAAAAAGACAAGCAGTGAGATGAAGATTTCCACTGCTGCTGCGGTTCTGGCAATCGTCGCGCTTGTGCTGTTCGCTGTGC
Source organism: Clostridiales bacterium (assembly GCA_021200895.1). Lineage (GTDB taxonomy): Bacteria > Bacillota > Clostridia > Oscillospirales > Oscillospiraceae > Onthomonas. The sequence goes on from JAJQFX010000031.1 coordinate 15,393, forward strand.
TCTCCCGTGACGGTGAGAACTCTTCCGGCGGTATTCTGACCTATGTGACCCTGGTCGCCGGTATCGTACTGCAAGGGGCCTCCCTGGCCCTGCATACCAGGCTGGAAAAGAACCATATGATACTGACTGCAGTGCGTTTTCTCCAGACGGTTTGCTACTCGCTGGCGCTGGCAAACTTCCTGCTGGAGCGTATCAACTGGTTGTTCCGTATTATGAGCAAGATGTCCGCAGCCCCGCTGACAGCACTTTTCCCCGTGGTAATTGCAATGATTGCCTTGACTATCATCGTTCACGTTGTTTCGACATACCTGTCCTATGGGACAACGAAATAAAAGAGTTCTGTGAGTAAAAAGGCTCTCCCGTAACCAATGGTTGCGGGAGAGCCTTTCTTTATTAAGATTAAGGACTTGAGGTGTGTTTTATAGATAATGTATCTCGGCGAGCGCCAAAAATCAGAAGTGGCCGTGAGTTCCTTACATACGCCGCAGCGGATGCACCAAATCCACGGTTCCCACAGCGCCACTGCCCTGTACTCCAGCCCAGCCATAAGTTTTGAACGAATTGTAAAGCATTTGCAACGCCCCTTTCTTTTCCCATTTTTCCGCTGTATAATGGCTGCATACAAAGCCCCAGGTTTGGAGCGGGACCCCATGGCACGGCGCGGGCCGTGCCCCATCTCAGAAGGAGCGGACACAAAATGAAGCAAAAACACCCTTTCCTATCCCTATTTGTTCTCACAACGATACTTATTGCGGCGCTTTCCGGCTGCGCGTCCGGCAGCCAAACCTCCGGCGAGACGACGCTCTATCTGAACGGGCAGCCACTCACCCTGACGGAGGGGGAGGCCATCGACCTTGACCTGCTCAGCGTGGAGAACGGCATTACGGTCACCGCCTCCAGGGCGGGGAACGAGACCATCACTGTGAACGGCACGGAGTTGGAGGATTCCCTGTACCTGGATATTACCGCCATCACCCGGGATGAGACCATCGAGCTTACCATCAGCGATGGCGACAGCGCGGGCGCCTACACCGTCAACCTGATGCCCTCCACCTTTGGGGATTATACGACAACGGGGGAATCCCAGACCGACGGCGACTTTTACCTCTCCACCTACGATGAGGAGGTCAACTATATCTTCAAGCTGGACAATTCCGGCAACCTGATTTTCTACAAGGAAACCGGCGACAACGCTCTGGACTTCCGCAAGGTGTATAACAGCGACGGCGAGGTGCGTTATACCTATCTGCAATACCTGGAAAACTCCTTCTGCGGGATTTCCGGCATCAATCCGGGCTGCGTCGTGGTGATGGATGAGGAGTATAACGTCATTGACGAGCTGTACTACCAGACCTCCGATGGGGAGGAACGCATGGTAGACCCCCACGGCTTCATTTACCTTGACGACGGCCACTATATCCTCACCTCCTATGAGGACGTGGTGGTGGAGGACATCCCGGAGGACCTGGCGGCGGACGGCAACAGCGCCTATCTCGCCGTACTGTATGTGCAGGAGGTTCAGGACGGCGAGGTGCTGTGGGAGTTTTGCAGCCAGGACTATGAGCAGTTCTTGTATGCCACCACCGAGGTGACCTGGGCGGAATCCAACGACGCCTGTTATGACTATATGCACTTTAACTCCATGTACATTGATAACGATGATAACCTGCTCATCTCCTGCCGGAACATCAACTCCATCCTCAAGCTGAGCCGGGAGACCGGGGAACTCATCTGGATTCTCGGCGGGTCAGAAGATGAGTTCGGGCTTACTGACGACCAGCTCTTTTCCAAGCAGCACTCCATCATCGTGACGGAGGACGGGAGCTACATGATTTTCAACAACGCCAACGACCAGGTGGCGGCGGGTTCCGCCGACTCCTCCTCCGTTGTCCGCTTCCGGGTGGATGAGGACACCAGGACGGTCACGGAGTATGAGAAGTACGAGACGGGCTTCTACTCCAACTATATGGGGGCCATCCGGGAGCTGGACAGCGACGCGGGCATCTATCTCTGGTCTGTCGGCGGGAGTTACACCGGTGCGATACCGGAATACTCCATGGTGGAGTACAGCGAGACGGACGGCATCCTGTTCACCTTCCGCTTTGACGAGGGCTATTGCAGGCTGTACTGCGCAAACAAGTGTGCGTGAGGGGCACCCCCTCACCCAGAGAGGAATCCCATCCCACGCGAAAAACACCACACTCCGGAGTATCGCTCCGGAGTGTGGTTTCTTTCTGTGACCGTACCGGTTACTGCTCCGCCAGCTTCAGCGCCAGGTCGGACGTCACCTGGGCCACCGCGCTGTCCAAATCCGTCTCCCCCAGGCAGAGCCGGTTCGCCGCATCATACAGGACCTCCTGCACCTCCTGCTCCAGCGTCACCGGGGCGGTGCAGCTGTCGAAAACCGCCTGCAATTCCGAGATGTCCCAGCCGCACTGCTCCGCGTATGGGCCGAAATAATCTAACTGGGCATCCATTCCCGCCTGGGTGACGGGCAGGCCATCGCCGTAGGTGTAGCGCTGAACGTCCTCAGAGAGGGCGGTTTCAAGGAACTCTTTTGCCAGTTCTGTCTGGCCGCTGCCGGCGCTGACCGCCATCAAAATCTCCGGGGTGTAGGCCCCCTCTGTCAGGCCGGGGAACCGGGCGATTTGGAACCCCGTCTGGTCGGGGGAAATCACGTTCTCTTCAGTTTCCTCGTCATATTCGGAGCAGACGGCCACCATCTGGCCCACCAGCGACTGCACATCCTGCATCGCCATCACGCCTGCGGAGCCGTCGCCCCACTGTCCGTCAGAGGGGAAATACTCGTTCCGGTTGCCGTAGCCAAAGCCCTCGTAGGCGCTGCCGGAGGATTCTCCGGTCAGGGCGTATCCGTCCGCCAGGTCATAGTGGTCGCTGATTTGCTTCAAGTCGCTGAGCCAAACGGTCAGGGCCGAAGCGTCCACCCCATCCTCCGTCACCAGGGAACCGCCGCTGGCCGCCAGCCAAAGGTCATAAAACTCGCCGGAGGGCTGGAGCTGGAGATAAGCGCCGTCCACCCATCCATAGCCGTCCACGTCCTTCTGCTCCGCCGTTCGGGCGCTGCCGGACAGCACCCGCTCGGTCAGTTCCTCCATCGTGGTGGGCAATTCCCCCTGGTCGGTCAGGATGACCGGTACGGAGAACCGGGCGGGGATGACGTAACAGTCCCCCGCTTCCGTCAGCAGGCCGGAGACGGTACCGCCTACAAACTCGTACTCCTGATAGAGGTCGTTCAGGGGCTCCAGCACCCCCTTATCAATGTAAGTCTGGTAATCCACATCGTCCAAAATCAGCACGTCCGGGCCGTCCCCCGCCAGAAGCTGTGTGTTCAGGGTGGAGAGAATGTCGCTGACGGTGGCGCTGCCCTCGGCGGAGCCGTCCTCGCCCAGCTGCACTTTCAGCTCCACGTCCAGCTCGGGATGGGCCTCCTGGAAGACCAGCACCGCCTCCCGGAGGGTGTCCGTCTCGCTCAGCGTCCAGATGATGAAAGTGCCGTCCGCCACCGCCGCTGCCCGGTCTACAGAAAAACGGTACAAGCTGCCCTCAAAGGTGGTCAGATAGAGGGTGTAGTCCCCATCCATGTAGAAGCCGGACTGAGGGGTATACCCCCTCAGGCACTCCAGGCTGTAGCGGTAGTCATCGGCCTCCAGCACCACCTCGTAAATCGTGGAGTCGAAGATGCCACGGCAGAGGTTGCAGTTGGCGTCATCCAGGAAGAAGTAGTACCCGTTCTCTGCCAGCAGCGGTTGGCTGGTGTTGCACATGAAGTCCTCGCCGTACTCCCCCAGTTCCTCGCCGGTCTCCGGGTCCAAGGCCAGGAGGGGGTAGGTGTCCTCGCAGAGATAGAGTGCACCGTCATGGCAGAAGCACGCCGGGGAGGAGCTGCTGCTTTCCCGCTGCCAGAGGGTCGCACCGGTGGCAAGCTCCACCCCGTAGAAAGTAGAGGTCAGGTCGTCGTGGGTGTCTTTTACAACAAGAATGCGGCTGTCATAAATGGCGGTGCAGGAAAAGGACGTGATGCCGCTGTCCAGGGGCAGCGTTGCCGTCTCGCCGTCGGTGGTATACCGGTAAAGGACATATTGCTCGTTTCCCTCGTCCATACCCAGGCCGTAGAGCGTACCCTCGCCGTCCACACACAGGACGGTGTGAAAGTCCTCCGGCATCGTTCGGGTCTCCCAGGTGTCGCCGCCGTCCTCCGAGTGGTACCACTCCCGGTAGCCGAAGGCATCCAGGCTGCCGTCGTCCCAGCCCTGTATCTGCTCGATGCTGGCGGCGGAGCCGTCGGCCAGGGTGGGGGTGATGTTTTCCTCCACATAGCGGAGGGTGGTGGCCGATGCGCTGCCGGTGACGGCGCCGGAGCCGGAGCCGCTGTCCGATTCCAGGTCGGCGCTGCCGGAGCCGGATCGCGCCTGCACGCCCCCGCAGCCGCTCAGGGTCAGCAGCAGGGCCAGGCTCAGCACGAGGGAAAGCAGTTTCTTCATAAAAATGACCTCCTGTCGGTGTGATGCCTCCATCATACCGCACTTTCCCGGCCGTTACCTAAAAATAATCTTAAAATGAAGCTGCTGGCTCTTCGCTTTTCGTTTGGGTGAGCTGGCTTTCAGGCTCCGTACCTCTCGTCTATAGCGCCTGACTAACAGCTAATAGCTGTTAGCGCCGCAGCCGCACCGAGAAGGTGGCCCCGCCGCCGGGGGTATCCTCCAGTGTCAGCTGGCCCCCCAGCTGCCGGGCCAGTTCCCAGGCGATGGCGAGACCCAGGCCGAAGTGCCCCTTATCGGTGCGGCTCTGCTCTGAGCGATAGAACCGGCGGAACACCGCCGCTTTCTCCCCGTCGGGGATGCCGGGGCCGTGGTCAAGGACGGACAGCGCCGCGCAACCGCCCTCAAGCTGCACACGCAGCACCACCTCCGTTCCGGCGGGGGTGTGATCCAGGGCGTTGGAGAGCAGGGCGGACAGCAGCTGCACCAGCCGCTCCTCGTCCGACAAAATCACCGGCAGCACCTCCTCTGGCAGCTCCAGCCGGAAGGGGTGCTGTTTTTGTTCTGCCTGGGGCGCGAACAGGTCGTAGAGGCGGACGCACACCGTCTCCAGTTCCACCGGGGCGCTTTTGCAGCTGAACTGCCCCACACCGCTGCCCGTCAGGGTCAGCAAATCTCCCACCAGACGGCTCATCCGCGCTGCCTCCTGGTCGGCCAGGGCAAGCTGACTTTGCACGGCGGGCTGGTCGCTCTGCTGCCCGGCGGCGTACAGGCTGGCCCGCACCACCGCCAGGGGGCTGCGCAGCTCGTGGCTGGCGGCGGCGATGAAGGCCCACTGCTCCTCCACAGCCCGCTCCGTGGGGCGGGTGGCGATGCGGCAGAGGAGCCAGCTCACCGCCAGCATGGCAGTCACCCCCGCCGCCCCCAGCAGCAGGTA
>JAJQFX010000102.1:0-12540 GCA_021200895.1 Clostridiales bacterium
ACTCCGGCCCCGCCGCCGCCCTGCTGAAGCAGTTCGGCCTCAGCGCAGAGCATATCACCGCCGTGGCGAAAGCGTTCGTCCAGGGCTGAGGGGACGGCCTGCCCGCTGGCCTTTGCCGCGGGCGGCTTTTATGCAGAGATCCCTGACAAGAAGGAGGTATTCCAATATGAAAGGCCAGGCATATAACCCCTATCTCCCGCCCTGGGAGTATGTACCGGATGGGGAGCCCAGAGTGTTTGGCGACCGGCTCTACGTCTTTGGCTCCCACGATGTGGCAGGGGGCACTGATTACTGCCAGGCGGACTATGTGGGCTGGTCTGCGCCGGTGTCGGATTTGAGCGACTGGCGCTGTGACGGCGTGATTTACCGACGGGAGCAGACGCCGGGGAACGAGGAGGCCAGGGAAGCCATGTTCGCCCCCGACGTGGTACAGGGGCCGGACGGGCGGTTTTACCTCTATTACGGTCTGGCCTCCTCCCAGGCCATCCATGTGGCGGTGTGCGACGCGCCCACCGGGCAATATCAGTATTACGGCACGGTGCGCCACCCGGACGGGCGGCTGCTGACGGAGTACGCCACCTTTGACCCGGCGGTGCTGGTGGACGAAGGGCGCATCTGGCTCTATTACGGCTTCTCTCCCAGGGGCAACTGCGTGGAGATGGAGCCGGACATGGTCACGGTGAAGGGGGAGCCGAAGATGGTGCTGCCTGGCGGCGACAACGCGACAGGCACCCCCTTCCAGGGCCACGGCTTCTATGAGGCGTCCTCCATCCGCAAAATCGGCGGAACGTACTACCTGGTGTACTCCAGCCAGGTGTCCCATGAGCTGTGCTACGCCACCAGCAGCAGACCGGACGGAGGGTTCTCTTACGGGGGCGTGCTGTGTTCCAATGGGGACGTTGGCTATCAGGGCCGCCTGCCGGAGCAGCGGGTGGCCGCCACCGGCAACAACCACGGCGGCCTGGCCCAGCTGAACGGACAGTGGTACATCTTCTATCACCGCCACACCCACGGAACGGAGTACAGCCGCCAGGGCTGCGCGGAGCCGGTGGAGTTGCTGCCGGACGGTAGCATCCCCATGGTGGAAATCACCAGCTGCGGCCTGAACGGCGGACCCCTGGCGGGCTATGAGCGGTACGGCACCTACCTGGCCTGCCACCTGACCGGGCGGGAAGGGGCCGGAGCCGTGGTATACGGCGGCTCCGCTCCTGGCTATCCCAACATCCGGGAGGAGGGTCAGGCGCTGCCCCGGGAGCAGCGCCGACAGTACATCGCCGACCTGACAGACGGGGCGGTGTTCGGCTTCAAGTATCTGGACTTTACCCAGGGCGTCGGCGGGGTCTCCGTCACGGTGCGGGGGACGGGCGCAGGGGTGCTGTCCGTGACCCTGGACGGGCCGGAGGGCCGGCGGCTGGGAGCGGTGCCGATCACGCCGGGTGAGGATTGGCGGGAGGGGTGCTGCCCGCTGGAGACGGCTTCCGGCGTCCACGGGGTGTACTTCACCTACACCGGCAGCGGTGCGCTGGAGGCGGCGTCCATTCAGTTCCAGCCGGAACAATAAGTATCCAACGCAAAACAGGAGGATCGCCATTTTCGTGGCAATCCTCCTGTTTTTTGGGGGTGTTTGGGGAGTAGATTTGAGGGATAACGCTCCGAAGTTGTCTCCGGCGGCTTACTTCCGCTCCGCAGCCCAGGCCCGGTTCACGGCACACAGGATGCCCTTAATGGAAGCCATGGAGATGTTATGGTCAATGCCCACGCCGAACACGTCCTGGCCGTCCAGGGTACGCAGCTGGATATAGGCCACGGCCTGGGAGTCAGAGCCCTGGCTGATGGCGTGCTCCTTGTAGTCGATGAACTGGTAGCGGCTCATGCGCTCGTTGGCGATGGCATTGAAGAAGGCGTCGATGGGGCCGTTGCCCTCGCCCTGCACCTCAAAGATGGTATCCTTGTGCTGGAGCTTGCCGTAGAAGAAGGAGTGGGCCACGCCGTTCTCCACATTCGCCCGCAGCTTGTTGCTGATGAGGCGATAGGGGCCATCCACCTCCAGATATTCCTGCTTGAAGAGCTGGAAAATCACGTCCGGTTTCAGTTCCACGCCCTGACGGTCGGACTCCGCCTGGACAATGGCGCCGAACTCGGCGTGCATGGCCTTGGGCATATCGAAGCCGAACTTGTGGTTCATAATGAAGGCCGCGCCGCCCTTGCCGGACTGGGAGTTGATGCGCACCGGCTCATAGGCCCGGCCCAGGTCGGTGGGGTCAATGGGCAGGTAGGGCACCATCCACTTCTCGGAGTGATGTTCCGCCATATAGTTGAAGCCCTTGTTGATGGCGTCCTGATGGCTGCCGGAGAAGGCGGTGAACACCAGGTCGCCGCCGTAGGGCTGGCGCTCCGGCACCTTCATCTTGGTGCAGCGCTCGTACATGCTGATGATGCGGTCCATGTGGCTGAAATCCAGCTCCGGGTCTACCCCCTGGACGTACATATTCATGGCCACGGTGATCATATCCACGTTGCCGGTGCGCTCGCCGTTGCCGAAGAGGCAGGCTTCCACCCGCTCCGCCCCGGCCAGCAGGCCGGCCTCGGTGGTGGCGACGCCGCAGCCCCGGTCGTTGTGGGGATGGAGGGAGATGATGGCCCGCTCCCGTCCGGGCAGCTTGCGGATGAAGTATTCCATCTCGTCAGCGAACTGGTTGGGCATACAGTTCTCCACGGTGGTGGGCAGGTTCAGGATGACCTTGTGGTCGGCGTCGGCGTGGAGGTGGTCCAGCACGGCGGCGCAGATGTCCACCGCCGCGTCCATCTCCGTCCCCATGAAGGACTCCGGAGAGTACTCATACCGCAGGTCCATGCCGGAGGCGATGACCGGCTGGGCCATCTCGTAAATCAGGTCGGCGGCATCGGTGGCGATTTTCTTGACGCCCGCCACATCGGTGTGGAACACCACCTCCCGCTGGAGGGTGGAGGTGGAGTTGTAGAAGTGAAAGATAACGTGCTTGGCCCCCTGGATGGCCTCAAAGGTCTTTTTGATGAGGTGTTCCCGGGCCTGCACCAGCACCTGGATGGTCACATCGTCGGGGATGTGGCCGCCTTCAATCAGCTCCCGGCAGATGCTGTAGTCCGCGTCCGAGGCAGAGGGGAAGCCAATTTCCACTTCCTTCACGCCGATTTCGTCCACCAGCATGTGGAACATTTCCAGCTTCTCCTCCATGTTCATGGGGTCGATGAGGGCCTGGTTGCCATCCCGCAGGTCTACGGAGCACCAGATGGGGGCCTTGGTGATGACCTTGTCCGGCCAGGTGCGGTTCTCAATGGGCTGGGGTTTGAACGGGATATACTTTTCGTAGCCGTGCATGATTGTGATTCCTCCAAGATTCAGATTCTGTGTGCGGCACAGCGCCGCAGGATTCGGCCGCAGGGCAAAAAGAAAAACGCCTGCCGACCAGCTTACCGGTCAGGGGCGTAGGATACGCGGTACCACCCTGATTCAGCCAGACATCACGGTCTGGCCCTCTGCGGCCTCCAACAAGGCCCGGACGGATAACGGTGTCCTGCCGTACTGCCCTACTATCCGCCCTCAGGCGAAATTCAGGCCGTCAGCTCTGGGATCAGTCATACACCGGGCACGTCACATCGGCTTACAGCATCCGCCGACTCTCTGCGCTGGCCTGCCAGGTCTTTCATCCCTTCTGCGCTTTTGGGGTTTGTAACAATTAGTATATCTCCATCGAATGAAATTGTCAAGCATGGTTTGCAGGAAAATCCTAAATTTGTGCATCTTTTCCTTCATCCCGGAGAGAAGCCGCCAACTCGGTTCAAGTTTTTTCATAAAGTTAGCGGTTCCCCCTTGCAAAAAGGGGGAATATCATGTAAAATATTGTAGTGAATATTAGGGCGATTGCGCCTATTTGAAGTTTATTGGAGGAATTGATTTATGATCACTGCCAGCGATTTTAGAAACGGCAAGACCTTTGAGTATGAGGGCAAGCTGATGCAGGTCGTGGAGTTCCAGCACGTCAAGCCCGGCAAGGGCGCCGCCTTCGTCCGCACGAAGATGAAGAATATCGTCACCGGCGCTGTGACCGAGACCTCTTTCAACCCCACCGCCAAGTTCGAGGAAGCCTTCATCGAGCGCAAGGACGTGGAGTATTCCTACAGCGACGGCGACCTGTATTACTTCATGGACCTGGAGACCTATGAGATGGAGCCTGTGGCCTCCGACTCCCTGCCGGAGAACTTCAAGTTCGTCAAGGAGAACGACCCCTGCACCCTCCTGTCCTACAAGGGCAAGATTTTCTCTGTCTCCATCCCCAACTTTGTGGAGCTGGAGGTCACCAAGACCGAGCCGGGCGTCCGGGGCGACACCGCCACCAACGTCACCAAGCCCGCCACTGTGGAGACCGGCGCGGAGTTGAAGGTGCCCCTCTTCATCAACGAGGGTGACCGCATCCAAATCGACACCCGCACCGGCGAGTATATGGGCCGCTGCAAGTAAGAACACATTCATCGAAAAGGCCGCATTGCGATGCGGCCTTTTTTCAACCGGAAAGGAGCGTATCCCTATGACATTATCGGAAAAAGCCGCCTACCTGCGGGGCCTGTATGACGGCCTGGGTCTGTCCGACACCGGTACGGCGGAGGCCAAGCTGCTGAATGCCATCATTGACGTGGTGGAGGAGATGGCCGGTCACGTCACGGAGAACGAGGAGAGCATCACCGCCATGGCCGACCAGGTGGACGACCTGAACGAGGGCTTGGCCGAGCTGTGCGACCTGCTGTCCGACAGCCTGGACGAGGAGGACGATGACGAGGAGGACGGTGACACCGAGTTTGAGGTGGAGTGCCCCAAGTGCCAGGCCCCCATCATTCTGGACGAGGAGACCCTGGCGGGGGGCCAGGTGGTCTGTGAAGCCTGCGGGCAGAAGTTCTCCATCGATGTGGGCTATGAGGACGAGGAGGACGAGGAGGCGTAACACCCGCCTCCGGCAGACAGCGCAGAGGGGAAGGAACGGACGATGGAACCCAAACTGGTATTTTTTGACATAGACGGCACCCTGAAGCCCTACCGCAGCCCTGTGCTGGAGCCAACGAAGGAAGCCCTCCGCCTCCTGCGGGAGAACGGCCACCTGCCCATCCTCTGCACCGGGCGCACCCTCCGGGTGGCGGTAGCCAATGACTGGGCGGAGGAACTGAACTTCGCCGGTATCATCTGCGCGGCAGGGGGTCATGTGGTCTACCAAGGGGAGACGGTGTACTTTGACGCCCTGACGCCGGAGGAGACCGTCTGGCTCCACGACCTGCTGTGGGGCTGCGGCTGCACCTTCGTGCTGGAGGGGCCGGAGGGCCTCTACTATGAGCCTGCCCAGGCGGCGGCAGTCCAGGCCCTTTGGGGCAACGTGTTCGGCCCCAGCGTGCCGCTGGTGTCCTACGTCTCCGGCCGGCAGATGCCGGTGCAGAAGGCGTTCATCGCCAGCGGCCAGCTGCTGGAGGAGCGGGGCTGCGTCCCGGCGCTTGAGCAGCGGTTCCAGGTGCTGTGGTACGGCGAGGCCCACCAGATGGCGGAGCTTGTCCCGAAGGAGCTGAGCAAGGCCACCGGCATCCAGGCCCTGCTGACCCATCTGGGCATGACGCGGGAGGACACCTACGCCTTTGGCGACGGGCCCAACGATGTGGAAATGCTCCACTTCTGCGACTGCGGCATCTGTATGGGGGACGGCCAGGCTGCGGCGAAGGCCGCGGCGGATTACATCACCGGCCCCTGCGACGGCAGCGGCATCTATGACGCCTGCCTGCACTTCGGCCTCATCGGGCAGGAGAACCACCCCATTTTTTCAGGGAAAAAAAGTAAAATTGGGGGTTGACAACCGGCAAACCCCGTGGTATTATAATACACGTGCTGAGGCGCAAGACCGCTTCAGATACGCGCGAGTGGTGGAATTGGTAGACTCGCTGGCTTCAGGTGCCAGTGCTCTTTACGGGCGTGCGGGTTCGACTCCCGCCTCGCGCACCACAATAATCCGAACTTGGTTCCGATTGGAACGGAGTTCGGATTATTTTTTGCCAGGCAAAGCGCCGCAAGCTGCAAGCGCCAAAGGAACGGTCAGGAGACGGTTCCTTTGGCGCTTATTTTTGCTATGTGGCGGCCCCGGTATCAGAACGCCCGTTTGTGGAGTACGGTGGGGTCGATATGGTGAATGTTCGGCGAGCCGGTGCGGTTCAGATAGGTGCGCAGCAGGGCGGTGTTTTGCTGCACCCAGTCCACTACGCCGTCCTTGCCGCCCTTCCGCAGCGCCTTCATCACCGCCCGGGCGCTGCACACCAGGTCGGCCCCCAGGGCCAGGGCCTTGAACGCCTCCGTGCCGGTATCAATGCCGCAGTCCACGATGATGGTCATATCCTGGCCCACTGCCTTGCGAATCTCCGGCAGCAGCATCACGGGGGGAATGGCGTAGTCCATAATGCTGTGATGGTGGGACAGCAGGATGTACCGCACTCCCGCCTTCTGGCAGTTCACCGCGTCGCTGACGCTGAGAACGCCCTTCACCACCAGGGGGACGTGAAGCTGGTTCACGGCCTCTGCCAGTTCCTCCACGCTCTTCGGGCCGAACAGGGCCCCTTCCTTGGGGTCGCAGTCGTACCCGCCGGTCTTCTTGCTGTAGGCGTGGTCAAGGTCGGTGGCCACCGCCACGCAGCCCAGGGCCTCCGCCTGTTTTGCCTCCCCCAGGAAGCGGGCGCTGTCCTGATAGGGCTTGATGACCTTGACGGTTTTGGCGCCCAGGGCGACGCACTGGGCCACATCCTCCGCAGGCTCGAAGCCGCCCAGCCACAGCACCGTGTTGGCCTCTGCCGCCGCCTGGGCCTCCTGCAGGAGGGCGTTCTCCCCCAGCATGGGGTAGCCGCCGAAGGCCCCCAGCATGATAGGCGTATCCAGGCGAAGGCCGAAAGCTTCCGCCTCGGTGCTGGCCAGGCCGGAGCCCACCAGCCGCATTTCAATCAGCAGGGAGTTCAGATATTGCCGGGTGATGGCGTCCGAGCCGCCGGTCATGCGGTCCAGATAGGCGTCAAACGCGTTGGCCGATGTGTCGTTACTCATAAGGGGTACCTCCTGTCAGAACGATGGTTTCGTCATTTCCAACCTGCACCGCTGGCATTGCCACCAGCGGTGCAGGTTCACTTTGTTGCAGATAACGAGGAGTCAGGGCTTACCCGCCGAAACCGGTATTGCCGGAATCCTCGCCGGTTTGCGGCTCCTCAGTGGTGAAGCCGATGGTTCGGTTGGTCAGGCGGGGGGAGACGGTGGCGCTGTTCAGCTCCTCATCCGTGGGCAGATACCACATGGTCACAACGCCGTCCTCGCCGGTGAATCCGGCCACAGTGTTGGCCTCCGGGAGGTGAAGCGTGCCGACGATAGCGTCATCCACCGGGACGGTCTCATCAGAGCCTTCCTCCGTCCAGAGGGGGCCTTCCGCAGTAACGGACAGCGTGCCCCGCACATAGGCGGCGCGAATGGCAACCCACTGGCTGGTGGCACCGATGGTGTTGGCGTCCTTCCAGTAGATGTAAATGTCGCCGGGATAGATGGCATCGGCATCCTCTCCGCTGACGCTGGAGGAACCGTTCTCGGAGTCAAAGGTGATCTCCTCGCCGTTGCCGTCGGTGTAGGTCGCGCCATCGGCGTCCATGTAGTAGACCACGGCATAGGTGCCTTCCGTGCCGTAGGCGACAGCCGTCTCTACCACAGTGGTCTTGATTTGGGCAACGGTGGTGCTGCCGGTTTTCGCCAGAAGCTGCACGGTCTGACCCTCAAGTCCGGTCAGGCTCTCGGCCAGGCTATAGGCGGCATCGGCATAGCTCTCGCACTCGCCGGAGTAGAGGGTATGGGCGTTCCACGCCCAGCCGCTGTCCGTCTCATAGACGGCGGCCTGACCGTTGATTTCAAAGGTGGCCTCCTCGGCAGTCAGCGGATAGTTGTTCACATAGACCTCGCCGGCGTCCACGACGGCTTTCAGCCCATCGGCGGCGCTGCCGCCCTCGAAATAGGCGTCGAACTGGCTGCCGGAGAGCTTCAAATCGGCTTCATTCTCAATGGTCGCCAGGGTATAATACTCGGAAGCATAGTTTTCAAAGCCGTCAAAGTTATAGCCGGTGTACTGGGCGGTGATGTCCCCGGCGGTGCCGTGGAGCGCCATGTAAATCAGGTAGCACTGATAGTCCAGGAAGATGGGGCGGGTCTCTCCGGCGTCCAGGGTGGCCTGGGCCATAGTCACAGCGTCGGACAGCTCATTATAGAGGTCGGCGCTGATCCACTGCTTCCCGGCCTCCACATCGCTGCCGTCCTCGCTGATCACGGTGCTGTCCAGCTTTTCCTGGGCGTAGGCGATGGCGGTCTCCAGGAAGGCGACGGCGCTGTCATTGCTGGTGAAGCCCAGGGGCTTGCCGGTGGAGGTGGCGTATTCGCTGACCGGTACCAGCCACATACTGACCGTATAGTCCTCGTTGTCGTTCAGACCGAAGAACTTCACAAAGTTGGAGTAGCCGCCGCTGCGATTAGAGGCGGAATAGGTGGTGTCCGGGCCGTTCATGGCGTCCGGGTAAACCACACCGTCCATGGTGTAATATTGGTGGTCTGCGCCGTCAGTGAACACGCCGCTGACCTCGGTGGCCCGTACAAAGTACCAGCTGCCATCCGTTGCCAGGTAGTACATGGCGCAGTCGCCGGACTGAATACTCTCGTCAAAATGGTCGGCGGGGATGTTGTGGAAAATCTCCTGATCCACGCTGCCAAATTCCTTTTCCAGCAGGGTGGCGTACTTCTCAGGGTAGTCGATGGAGTCGATGTACATACCCACGTCGATGGTGTAGGTGCCGTCTTCGTTCTCCACCAGCTCCGTCACGCCCACGGCGAGATACTCGGTGGACTCAATGCGGTCAGCGTAGCCGTCGCCGTCGTCATCATAGAGCAGGGTCTCGGAGCCGTTGGAGGTCTCGCTTTTCAGCATCTCCGTGGCGGCCTCCGCATAGCTCCCCTCCAGGATGGCAGCCATAAAGCCGGAGCCGATGGACCAGGTGCCGTCCTCGTTTTTCGTCATCCAGGTGGACTCATTGACAGTGAAGCCCTCCGGATACTGCTCGTCAAACTCCTCCTCCGTGGCGGGAACCTGAGCGCCGTTGACATAGCAGTTCCCGGCGGAGATGATGGCGGCCACGCCCTCGGCGGAGCTGCCCTCCTGATAGTAGGAGGCGTATACCTCGTTGACAACGCTCATGGTGTTGTCATCCACATCGGCGTCCTCTCCGGTGCCCTTGATGACGGACTTGGGGAAGGCGTTCGTCTCTGCCGTTTCTGCCGCTTCTTCCGTGGAGGAGGATTCCGCTTCTGCGCCGGACGCGCTTTCCGCCGCGCTGGATGCCGCAGCGGAGCTTTCAACGGCAGAACTTTCCCCGCCTTCGGAGGTATCCCCGCCGCAGGCGGCCAGGGACAGCACCATAGCCGCGGCCAGCAGGAACGCCGTCAGTGCGCTGAGCTTCTTATGTTTCATGTCTCATATCTCCTTTTGGTGATTTTGGCTGCGCCGCCCCGTTGCATGGTGAGGCGGGCTGTTTCTACATAAATCAAAAATTAAATCGTGATTTACTCTAAAAGGAAGTATACCAGCAACCGGCCAACATTGCAATCGGCATTTCCGACAAAATATTTGACAAAGTTTTGTGCAAAAAAGCAAGGCGCCCCGCAGCCCAGGAAGGGTATCCTGGGCTGCGGGGCGATAGGGGTTCGTGTTCCGTTTTCGCACTGTTCGGGCGGCAGGCCGCGCTTTACAGATGGGTATCCGGCAGACCGCAGAAGGCGTCCACCGGGGAGACCCCCTTGAAGGGGCTGCGGCCCATCAGCTTGTCCAGAGCGGCCTCGATCATGGGGCGGTGGCAGCTGTAGGCGTTGATATAGGTCTTTACCCTGGGCACATCCTGCAAATGGTAGGGGTTGGCGAAGGAGATGAATACGGAGGGCTCCTCCAGGGGGTGGCGGGGCACATCCAGGGCGTGCTTCTTCGCCCAGAACAGCCGCACCGCCGTCTGGTTGGAGGCGTGCTCACAGTTTGCGAGGTACAGCGACAGCCGTCCGTCAGGAAGGTCGGCTGTGCCGTGCATATCCTCTTGGTCGATGTCGAACCGCTCGGTCTGGAAGCCTGCAGCCTGCAAATATTCCTCCGCGATGGCGGTCATGCTGCCGTCCACAGTGTTGTCGTTGCCGAAGGTGAACAGGCGGATGAGGGGGTACTTTTCCGGGGTGATGGGGAGGCAGTCCTGGTTGTTCTTCACCAGGGTGACGCACTTGTCAGCGCACTCCCGCTGCCACTCCTTGGCCTGGGGCAGCATCTTGCCGGTGGGAGGCTGGAAGGCCACCTTCGCCTTCAGCGCCAGGATACGGGTCACGGCTTCATCCAGCCGCTGCTGGGTCAGCATTCCGCTGTCCAGGGCGTCCAGGATATACTGGTAATCCTCATAGAAGCCGGTGGTGAATACCAGCATATCGCACCCGGCCATGATAGCGGTGGGGATGGCCTCCCTCCGGGGCATGGCCTGGGTGAAGCCGCTCATAATGGTGGCGTCGGTGGTGATGACGCCGTTGAAGCCGAACTTCTCCCGCAGCACGCCGGTCAGCAGCTCCTTAGACAGGGAGCCGGGCAGGCAGTCCGCGAAGGTCAGGGAGGGGTTGATGTCCATGGCCACATTGGGCTGGACGATGTGCCCCACCATAATGCTCATCAGCCCGTCCGCAATGAGCTGCTGATAGATGGCGCCGTAGCTGGCGTACCAGTCCTCAGCGGAGAGGGAATTGTAGGTGGGGTGCAGGTGCTGATCCCGGAAGTCCACGCCGTCGCCGGGATAGTGCTTGGCGCAAGCCGCCACGCCGCAGCTTTGCAGCGTTTTCACATACTGGGAGCACTTTGCCATCACCTTCTCCGTATCGGAGCCGCAGGAGCGGACGTTGATGATGGGGTTCTGGTAGTTCAAATCTAGGTCGCACACCGGGGAGAAGGTCCAGTTGATACCGGCGCTCTGCCCTTCCACCGCGCAGACGGTGGCGAACTTCTCCATCACGCCCAAATCGTCCGTGGCGGAGGGGGCCATGGGCCAGCCGAAGAAGGTGCCGTCGGAGATGCCGCCGGAGCCGCCCTCCTCCAGGTTGGCGGCCTTCAGCAGGGGGATTTTGGCCGCTTTGTCCAAGGGGGCGAAGTGCTGCCGGATGGCCTCTGCCGGTTCGGGGCGGTACAGGATGCCGCCGATGCAGTAATCCGTCACCAGGGTTTGGATTTCCTCCGCGCCGTAGTCCTGCCCCATGACGCAGAACAACTGTCCGGCCTTCTCCCGGGTGGTCAGCCCGGCCAGGGTGTTCATGACCCACTGGCGCTGGGCCTCGTTCAGGCAGAAGGGTTTTGCAGAAAGATCGATCATAGTAGGTTCCTCCTCAATATGAAATAAAATATGCGTGTTCCTTTGCGGCAAAAGCCAGCAGCCTGCCCACAAGGAACGCTCCGCCCATCAGCAAAACGGTGAGAATTGCAAAAAAGTCAGTAGCATAATCCAAATTGAAGTATTGACATATGCAAATCTATCGTTTAAACTTGTAGCTATTAGGCCTGGCTTTAGACCGCGTTTCAAGCCCATTATACTGGGTTTGCCAGGATATGTCAACATACTTTTGGAAGGCTGTGGAACAAAATTATGATCAGGCAAAAGCTGCCCCACGAAATCAAATCGGAGGAAACGAAACAAAAAATCCTCAAGACAACGGAGAAAATGCTCTCTCAATACGATTTTAAATATCTGACGGTGCGCAATCTCTGCGAAGAGGCCGGCGTGGCCTACGGCTCTTTCTACCATCACTTTACGAGCAAGGAGAATCTGCTGTTTATCTACACTGGGAACCTATACCAGGTGGCCCGCCGGGAGAATCCCATTCCGGACTGGGTAAACCCGGCGGACTATATCGAGTGCATCCTGTGGCACACCATCGTGTACGGGCAGTTTTGCGAGATGATGGGGAAGGACTTGACCAAGTACCTCTATCAGAACTGCCCCCAGGATTTGTTCGCCGAGACCTATGACCAGGAGGTCATCCCTACCATCAACGACGCCAAGCAGCGGGGTATGCTGGACCCAGGCCGTGAAAAGCCCTACAATCGCCCGCCGGAGGTGCTGCTGGCTAAGGACATTGAAATCGTAGAAAAGGGCACCGTGGTGTGGTGGAGCTTCTACTCTAAGGAGGACGCCGAGCCCCTCCATGAGACGCTGGAGCATCTGATTTTCAATATGCTGTACTCCTATTGCTCCGAGCAGTACCGGGCTACAGATCACTTGCATATGCTGCTGACGGAGCGGGAACAGTTCCCCGGCAGCGTCACCATTCGCCCCATCAGTGCGCCGCAGAACGCCTGAACCTGTCATGCTTGGAACGACGCTTTCACTGCGGGGGCCGCCCCAACGCGGGCCGCCCCGCTGTTTTGAAATTTTTGGCTTGATGAAAAAGATATTTTT
>JAJQFX010000102.1:12550-20459 GCA_021200895.1 Clostridiales bacterium
CGATTCCACTGCGGCGCCCCCAAAACGGCGGCCCCCGCTCTTTTTTGCAATTTGGGCGATTCCTACAAACTTTTTTGTAGGAATCGCCCAAAAACGAAAATCAGAGAAAAGAGCCTTGACAAAAGTAGAATTTTGGTGTAGCGTTTACTTGAATTAAATCGTGATTTAACACGACATTCTAAAAAGATGCAACGTTCCGGCCTGCGGTAGATCATGCCCCTGCCCGGCAGCCGGAACAGGAAAGGAGCAAACATGAATATCGGTGTGTGCGGATGCGGCACCATCGCATCCTGGATTTCTGATATTTTGAATCAATTAAACAGTGAAACCATCGTCAAATACGGCGTAGCCTCCGCCTTTGCGGCGGAATGCCAGCCCTTTGCCGACAAGTGGGGCTGGAAAAAGGTGTACGAGAGCTATGACGCCCTGATGCAGGATCCGGCCATCGACCTGGTCTACATCGCCGTCCCCAATTCCTTCCACCGCGAGGTCTGCCTGAAGGCGCTGAACTACGGGAAGAACGTGGTCTGCGAGAAGCCCTTCGCCGTCAACGAGCAGCAGGCGAAGGAGATGGTGGCCCTGGCGGAGGAGAAGGGCGTGTTCCTCTCCGAAGCGCTGTGGCCCTCCTTCCTGCCCTCCCGCCAGCTCATCGACGAGGAAATCGCCTCCGGCAGCATCGGTCAGGTCACCGGGGCGGAGTTCGTCTCCCTGTCCTACGTCCTGTTCCTGGAGCGGGTCAAGCGGCTGGATCTGGGCGGCGGCGCGCTGCTGGATATGGGCCCTTATATGCTGGGCCGGATGACTGACCACTTCGGTCTGGACATCGCCTCCATCGAGGGCACCTTTGAGCATCTGGACACCGGCGTAGACAGCCGGGACGACTACACCATCACTTACAAGGACGGCAGGACCGTCCATTGCAGAAGCACCATTGACACCCCCCACGAGGAGGGCATGGAGTACGGGCAAATCAACGGCACCAAGGGTTCCATCTGGTTTGACAGCATCTCCAACCCCCAGGACATCCGCGTGCAGGATTTGGAGGGCAACGTGGTGAAGCAAATCGCTGTGCCTCCCATGATTCACGGCACCGAGGTGCCCTTCATCGCCGGGTACGAATATGAGTTCCTGGCCTTCGAGCGGGCCCTGGCGGAGGGCCGCACGGAATGTCCTGAGGCCACCCACGCCCAGACGCTGACCATCGCCCATGTGATGACCGAGCTGCGCAGGCAGGCCAACGTGGTGTTCCCCTTTGAATGATGCACGGAATGACGAATAGAAAGAAGGTTGCTAAGCTATGGCTAACGCGGTAGGGAAGAAGGTCGGGCGCGACCTGACCAGCGGGCCAATCATGCCGTCCCTGTTGTCGTTCGCGCTGCCGATTGTCACTACAGACGTGATTCAGCAGCTGTACTCCATGGTTGACCTGATGGTGATCGGGCAATTCGTGGGCAATGTGGGCACCGTCGGCGTGAATACAGGGGGCGAAATTGCGGACTTCCTGATGCCGGTGGCGACGGCGTTCGCGGCCGCCGGGCAGATTTATGTGGCCCAGTTGGCCGGGGCCAGAAAATATGAGGAGCAGAAGCGGGCCATCGGCACCTTCATCAGCCTGATGCTGTGCGCGGCGCTGGGATTCATGGTGCTGACCATCGCCCTGACAAATCCCATCCTGAATCTGCTGAACTGCCCGGAGGAATCCCTCAGCGAGGCGCGGAACTACATGATCATCACCGCCGTGGGCCTGCCCTTTATCTATGGCTACAATGCGGTGTGCGGCGTGCTGCGGGGCATGGGCGAGAGCCAGCGCCCCCTGGTGTTCATCATCATTGCGGCTGTGGTGAATATCTTCCTGGATATTCTGCTGGTGGCCGTGTTCCGGCTCAGCGCCGCCGGTACGGCGCTGGCTACGGTGTTCTCCCAGGTGGCGGCGTTCTCTGCCTCCTTTGCATATATGTACAAGCACAAGGAGACCTTTGAGTTCGAGCTGAAGCTGTCCTACTTCAAGTGCGATCCCCACCACGCCAAGGTGCTGCTGAGGCTGGGCCTGCCCCAGGCCCTCCGCTCCGTGCTGGTGCGGGCCTCCATGCTCTGGGTCAACGCCAACGTAAACGCCTGCGGCTCCATTGCCTCCGGCACCAACGGCATCGGCAACAAGCTGCAAAAGTTCCTGGAGATTTTCAGCTCCAGTATGTCCCAGGCCAGCGCCGCCATGGTAGGCCAAAACCTGGGGGCCAAGAAGCAGGATCGGGCGAAAAAGACGGTGCATTCCGCGCTGCTGTCCAGCCTGTGCTTTGCCCTCTGCATCAGCCTGCTGATTTCCTTCTTCCCGCAGCAGGTGTTTGGCATCTTTACCACAGACGCGGACGTAAAAGCCTTCGGCGTGTACTATATCCAAATGCTGTGTGTTCACATCATCGTCTCCTCCATCACCAGTTCTTATCAGTCCATGGTCATCGGCTCTGGCAATGCCACGCTGAACTTCATCATCGGTATTCTGGACGGTGTCGTCTGCAAAATCGGCCTGAGCCTGTTGTTTGTGAACGTCATCTTCCAGGTCTCGGCGGAAACGGACTGGTTCATGACTGCGCTGGGCTACTTCTGGGGTACCGGCCTGTCCCGCGTGCTGCCGGCGCTGGTGTGCATCATCTACTTCTATTCTGGCCGCTGGAAGAAGAGGGCTTTGCTGTCATAACGGAGGAATCACGGTGAAACGAAAATCCTATCGGGAACGCTATTTTGAGGACAATCAACCTGAGCGCCAGGTGGCCAACAACCGGAAGGGCTACCGCATCGTCTACCGCTATGTGGGGCTGTGGGTGGCCTGGCACAGCGAGAAATGGCCGCTGCAAACCGTGAAGCGCGGCCTCGCCCTGGCGGAGGTGGCCAGCGTCTGCCTGTACCTGATTTGCGCCAGGGTGGACACGCCTCTGAACCACTGCCAGCTGGCCAATGGATTCGGCGTGCTGTCCGTCGTCCCGTGGATTTTAGAGCTGTCCGGCATCGTCCGGTTCCTGCTGTCCAAAGCCTATGTCAGGGAGATGGACAGCCAGGAAATCGACCAGTCCATCCGCTATGGCACCGTGTTCCGGGCGGGGCTGCTGGGTCTGAGCCTTCTGTGCAGCGTCGTCACCATCCTGGCGGGCGGGACGGCGACGCTGCTGGACGGCGGCATGGCTCTGGGCATCCTTGCCAGCATTGCCCTGTCCGTCGCCGTCTGGCAGGTGTACCGCAGCCTGCTGCTGGACACCTATCATAACGTGGACGGAGCGCCGGGCAGCCGGTGCTGAGGCCGCCGCAGTTCGGGCGAAAGGGAAGGAAAACGGGGCCGCTGCGTACCGATTCAGGTGCGCAGCAGGCTCTGTTTCCCCAAAAATGAGCCGTTGCAGGAAGGCAAATGTGCTTTTTGCACAAAAAACAAAAAAGATGTTTGTCTATTCTGCCAATTGATTTTTGAACTGGCAACGGCTATACTCTCAATTAGTAAATCGTGATTTAATTCATAGTCCAAACCACGAGCGCAGTTCCTTCCCGCGGCATGGGCGGGAAGGAACGCCTCCACACGTTCCATTTTCTAAGGAGGACAAAAATGAAAAACGCAACAAAACGATTCCTGACGCTGCTCCTGGCTCTGGCGATGGTATGCTCCCTGGCAGCCTGCGGCGGCTCCAGCTCCGGCGGCAGCACCAGCGACACCGGCTCCGGCGATAGCAGCGCTGCCTCCACCGGTGACGCCTCCACCGGCGCGGCCACCTCTGACGTGAACAACGACGCCGACGGCAACGGCCGTGCGGACAAGGTGGTTTACGCCAGCACCCAGGCCTATTCCAGCCTGACCCCCTTCCTGAACCCCAAGACCTACACCGCCGCCGTCTTTGAGACCCTGGGCCGCTATCACGACTATGGCAGCGACTTCGAGGGCCTGCTGATGGAGAGCTGGGAGCAGACCGACGAGCTGACCTATGTGGCCTATCTGTACGACAACATCTACGACTCCGAGGGCAACCACATCACCGCCAGCGACGTGGTGTTCAGCTTTGAGACCGTCCGCACCGAGGGTGAGATCTCCCAGACCGACGTTATCGCAGAAATCACCGCTCTGGATGACTACACCGTCCAGTTCACCTGGGCCGACACCCCTGTTACCGGAGCGTTTGAGCAGATGATGAGCCTGGTCAACATCGTCAGCCAGGAAGCCTATGAAGCCTCCGGCGACGGCATGGCTTCCAGCCCTGTGGGCACCGGGCCCTATGTCGTCACCAGCTGGACCAGCGGTGTCAGCATGACCCTGGAGGTCAATGAGAACTACTGGGCTTCTGAGGAGCAGGTCAAGTTCGACACCCAGAAGCAGAATGCGGATGTCATTGAAATTCAGACCATCTCCGAGACCTCTCAGATTTCCATGGCCCTCCAGACCGGTGAAATCGATATGACTGAGGATTTGGCCGCTACCGATGCCTCCAGCTTCGAGGAGGGCGGCGCCTACTCTGACAGCTACAGCGTGCTGGAGCAGGCCGATTACGCTCCCAAGTCCATCCTGGTGAACGTCAGCGAGGATGCCAAGACCAGCGACTACTATCTCCGTCAGGCCATCATGTGCGCCATTGACAACGAGTACATCGCCTCCGTGGTAAACGGCGGCTCCAACCAGGCGGTTTACGGCCTGGGCGCTCCCTCCAACTCCGACTATGACGAGGAAGCCTGGAAGTCCTACCTGCCTGAGCGCTCTGTGGAGCAGGCCAAGGAATATCTGGCCCAGTCCGCCTATCCTGACGGCACCACCATCACCCTGCTGCTGATTGACGGCGGCATCAATAACGACATCGCCGAAATCATCCAGAACCAGCTGACCCAAATCGGCATCGAAGTGGATGTGCAGGCACAGACCTTCGGCAACTGGCTGACCAACAAGGGCGACTCCACCACTTGGGATCTGATCATCTCCGAGCTGTCCTCCACCAACTGCTGCGCCGCCATCTATCAGAACGCCTTTGACACCCGTGACGGCAGCTCCAACGAGATTTTCTCCACCGATGCCACCCTCCAGGAGCTTCTGGAAGCCTGCATCTTTGTGGACAACCACACCCAGGAGAGCGTCAACGCCTTCCAGCAGTACCTGACCGAGCAGGCCTATGTGATTCCCGGCCTGGTGCAGATCAACTACAACGTCTATGACAGCACCCTGATTTCCGAAATCGTCTACAGCGGCGAGGGCGCGGTTCTGCCTCAGGCGTTCACCTACATCGGTGTGGCTGAGTAATTTGTTCCTTCCCTAACCTACCCCAATAGCATCCGGGGCTGCCCTGTCCGCCCGGAAGCGATGACCCTATCCGCCATTACGCAAGCAGGCGTCCGCTGCGATTGAGTCGACCGCTCCGGAGGAGGGCAGCCCCTTCCTTTTGTAAGCATCCATTCATTTTACTCCATAAAAGAAAACGGGTGAATTATTTATTATGTGGAGATACATTTTAAGACGACTGGTTATGATGATTTTCGTGGTGCTTGGCGTGGCCATCGTGATTTTCTCGATCATGTACTTTATCCCTGGCAACCCGGCGCAAATCATCCTGGGCAGCAACGCCTCTGAGGAGTCGATTCAGGAGCTGTATGTCAGCATGGGCCTGGATCAGCCCTATCTGACCCAGCTGGGCACCTTCCTGTCCGATACCTTCCTGCACTTTGACCTGGGCACCTCCTATCAGTCCAAAATCGCTGTGGCTACGGAAATCGCCGAGCGGTTCCCCCGGACGCTGATTATCGCCGCCTGCTCCCTCATCGTTACCACTGCGGCGGGCATCCCTCTGGGTATTGTGGCCGCCACCCATCAGGGCAAGTGGCAGGACAATGTGGCTACGCTGATTTCCATGGTGGGCCTGTCCCTCCCCGGCTTCTGGCTGGCGCTGATGCTGGTCAACTGGCTGTCTGTGGGGCTGGGCATCCTGCCCGCCTACGGCGTAGGCACCTGGAAGCACTATGTGATTCCCATCATCTCCAACTCCGTCATCGGCATTGCCAACATTGGCCGCCAGTGCCGGGTGGACGTGCTGGAGGTCATCCATTCGGACTATGTCACCACCGCCCGGGCCAAGGGCGTCAGCAATCACAACGTCACCTTCAAGCACGTCATGCCCAACGCCCTGATTCCGCTGATTACCTCCCTCGGCTCCGTCTTTGCCTCCTCTCTGGGCGGCACGGTGGTCATTGAGTCCATCTTCGTGATTCCCGGCATCGGCCTTTATATGTCCAACGGCATCCTGAACCTGGACTATCCCGCCGTGCGGGGCGGCGTTGTGGTCATCGCCATTGCCTTCAGCTTTGTCATGCTGCTGGTGGATTTGATTTACGCATACGTTGACCCCCGCATCAAGGCTCAGTACGAAGGAAAGTAAAGGGGGAGAGAACAATGACAAAAACTGCAACAACGACAGCTGCGGCCCCCAAGGCCAAGCGGAACAGCCAGACCAAGGAAGTGCTGAAGCGCTTCTCCAAAAGCCCGCTGGCTATGGTGGGAACGGTGATTTTCGTCATCTTTGTGGTGCTGGCGATTTTGGCACCCTATATCTGCAAGTATGCCTATGATGAGATGACGGTGGATATTCTGTCAGGGTGTTCCCTGGACCATTTCTTCGGCACGGACAAATTTGGGCGTGACCTGTTCAGCCGCATCCTCTACGGCGGACGGTACTCCATCTTCATGGGCGTGGTGGCCACCCTCCTGGGTACGGCCATCGGCATGGTGCTGGGCGCCATCGCAGGCTTCTTCGGCCAGGTGGCGGATAACGTGGTCATGCGTATCTGCGACATCTTCCAGGCCATCCCCGGTATCCTGCTGTCCATGGTGATTTCCACCGTGCTGGGCGCAGGCGTGGTCAACACCATCATCGCCCTGTCCATCGGCGGCATCGCGGGCAACGCCCGTATGATGCGCAGCCTGATCCTCCAGGTGCGCAACAGCGATTACATCGAGGCAGCCGGTTCCATCAACTGCTCCAGCGCCCGTATTATCTTCCGTCACATCCTGCCCAACACCTTCGGCCCCATCCTGGTGGGCTGCACCATGGGCATTGGCGGCACCATCATGCAGGCGGCCAGCCTGAGCTTCCTGGGCCTGGGCATCAAGGCCCCCATTCCTGAGTGGGGCGCGCTGCTGAACGAGGGCAAGGACTACTTCACCATGTATCCCCATCTGCTGATTTTCCCCGGCCTGGCCATCGGCCTGCTGAGCCTGGCCACCTGCCTGATGGGCGACGGCCTGCGGGATGCAATGGACCCCAGACTGAAGAAGTGACCGAGGTGTGAGAAATGGAAAATAAGGTTGAACGAAAAAATCAGGAGCGCTTCCTGGAGGTCAAAGACCTGACCGTATACTACACCGTGTCCAAGGTGGACACCAAGGCGGTCAACGGCGTTTCCTTCACCCTGGGGAGAGGCCAGACCTTGGGGCTGGTGGGCGAGACCGGCGCTGGTAAGACCACCATCGCCAAGGCCATCCTGAGCATCCTGCCCACCCCGCCTGCCCGGCTCATCAGCGGCGAAATCAACTTTGACGGACAGACGCTGACAGAGCTGCCCGAGGCCGAAACGCTGAAGATCCGGGGCGACAAAATCGCCATGATCTTCCAGGACCCCATGACCGCGCTGAACCCCGTCATCACCGTGGGCGACCAGATCTCCGAGGTCATCAGCCTGCATAACAGCGTCTCCAAGGCGGAGGCGAAGAAGCAGGCCGGAGAGATGCTGGAGATGGTGGGCATCCCCGCCTCCCGGTACGGGGAGTATCCCCACCAGTTCTCCGGCGGCATGAAGCAGCGTGTGGTCATCGCCATGGCTCTGGCCTGCGACCCCGACCTGCTGCTGGCGGACGAGCCCACCACCGCCCTGGACGTGACCATTCAGGCCCAGGTGCTGG
>JAJQFX010000151.1 GCA_021200895.1 Clostridiales bacterium
TACGCCCATTTGTCTGATTTGTCAATCTGCCATTTTGAACAATTTATTCATTAGTTTTTCCGTCGTTTTCACCATGCCGATTCGTTTGACTTTTCAGTTTCCGGTTTCTTTGTCCCCCGTTTTTCTTCCATAATTGCGTTAAAAAACGGCAGACAGGCGCTGTTTGCCTGTCTGCCGTTCTGATTTCTGTCCGCCGCTCAGCGCACGGAGCCTCTCCATCTTATCTCATAGCCGGGCAGGACTTCGCTCTTCGGGTTCTCCCCCGCCATCTGGTCCAGCAGCATCTGGCAGGCCCGCTTCCCCAGCGCCTTGGCGTCGAACCAGAGGCTGGCGATGGGGGGCGTGTTGTATTCCAGCCGCCTGCTGTCATAAAAGCTGACGATGCTGACATCGCCGGGGATGGACACCTGCCGCTCCCGCAGGAGCACCAGGGCCAGGTAGCAGATGAAATCGTCCATACAGACCAGGCAGTCCGCCCCCTGGGCCAGGGCGGTGTCTACCGCCTGGCGGGTGGTTTCGATGTCCCTGAGTTCGTGGAACATCTGCTCCTCCCCCAGGGGGACGCCCGCCTGGCGGTGGGCCTCCTCAAAGCCGATGCGGCGCTCCTGGGTGACGTAGTGGCTCTCCCCGCCGCCCAGCAGCATCAGGCGGCGCAGCCCCCTGTCCAGCAGCTGGCGGGTGAAGTCCCGGCAGGCCTTGCGGTTCTCATTGTCCACCGTCAGCAGGGTCTGGTCAGGGGTATAGCCCACTACGATGAAGGGAAAGTCCTGCTCCTTCAGCAGGTTCACCACGGGGGACTCCACCGTGCTGCGGCTGACAATCAGCCCGTCCACCTTCCGCCTGCTGATGAGCCGCTCCATCTGCACCGTATCCTGGTCGCTGACCATGGAGAGCACCACATCATAGTCCCTGGCGGAGGCCTCCTCGCAGATGCCGCTCATACACGCCTGGGAGAAGGCGGTCTCCCCCTCCATCAGCTCCACCGGCAGCACCAGCCCCAGGTTATAGCTCTTGCTCTGGGCCAGGCTCTTGGCCACCGCGTTGGGCCGGTAATTGTGGGCCTCGATGTAAGCCAGCGCCTTCTCCCTGGTGGCGGCGCTCAGTCGGCCCTTGCCTGAAATCGCCCGGGAAACGGTGGTCTTGCTGACCCCCAGTTCTTTTGCAATATCGTCAATCGTGTCGATATGCCGTTCCTCCTGCTTTGCCAAAGCCGATTCCCCCTGACTTCCATCCTTCATTCCCGCATGGCTGCGTATCCCTGCCTTTATCATAACAAGAAAAGGCGGATTCCGTCAAGATGACTTTTCATTTTTTGTTTTAAGAAGGGTATCTAATTTTTGACAAAGCGCGCCGCGCCGTGGGCGTTTATCCGAAAAAAGGCCGGACGATTCCTCGTCTGGCCTTTTCCGTGTGCCGCTCAGGCGGCGTTATTTGGTTGTCATTCGTAGATGGAGCCCATCTCGGCGACGTACAGTTCCGCCACCGTCACGCTTCCGCCTTCCGCGATGAGGGAAAGCCCGTCGGAGTCCTCCCCTTCCGGGTAGGCCCGCACGGAGATGGCCTTGGTGTCGTTAAAGAACCCTTCCACCAGGGAGCGGTCAAGGTAAATCTCCATGGTCAGGCTGCCGTCCTCCAGCGTCAACGCGCCGGAGACATAGCCGGTGGTGGAGCCTGCGCCCCGGTTGGTGGTCTCGCCGTGAATCAGGCCGTCGGCGGTGGAGTAGTAGTAGCTGGTCACTTCGGAGCCGTCCCCGCTCTCCAGCAGGTTGACCCCGCACTGCTCCGCCTGAATGTCGGTGAAGGTCACGCGGATATAGAGCATATCGCCGCTGACCTCCTGGAGCAGGGCGTCCGCCGCCTCCGCCGTCAGGTCAGTCTCGTCAATCAGCACCTCCGTCTCCAAATCGTGGAGGTCGTCGGTGGGGGAGACCATCAGGTCGGAGCCGTCGTCATTCAGCCAAATCTGACGGGCAAGCCCTACGTTGTGGGCCCAGCCTGCCGCGCCCTGTTCCGATGCGGCCCGCTGGTCCTGCATGATGCTGAACAGGTAGGTCTCGCCGGTCTCCTGGTCCACATAGGCGCTGGGGCCGGTAAAGACGTTGTCGCCATAGTCCAGGATGGCGGGGCCGTCCGCATAGGCTTCGTCCGGCGTGAAGGTGCCGGTGTCGTAGTCAAAGCTGCCGATGAAGTAGTACACCTTATTGTCCGCAGTAGACGCAGGCGCGGGGGAGATGATGAACACGTCCTTCGTCACGGTGCCGTCCTCGTTGGACAGGGTCAGGAGGATGGGCAGCTCCCAGCTGGTGCCGTAGAGCATACTCTGGTCTTCCATCTCGTAAATCGGGCCGATGTACTGCCAATCCATGTCGATGGTGCCGTCGCTCAGCAGCTCCAGCGTCTCCGTCTTGTAGAGCAGGGCGGTGCCGCCGGTGGTGGTGCTGCTGCCGGAGCAAATCAGCATATACCAGGCGCCGTCATGCTCCCAGATGTAGGGGTCGCGGAACTCGCCAGCCCGGCCCTGGCCCTCCTGCTGCACCACGGCCAGCTCGTCATAGATGACCCATTCGGTCAGCTCCGGGTCGGTCAGGTCGGCGGGGTAGGCCACGCCGATGTTCTGGTTGGAAATCAGCCCGTCGTCCGTGTAAGCGTCGTTGCCCGCCGTGAAGAACAGCAGGGGTACGCCGTTCACGTCATAGGCCGCGTTGCCCGACCAGACGCCGTCCGGCACCACGGAGTCCTCCGTGGGGACGATGGCCTCCTTCACCGGCGTCCAGTTCACCAGGTCTTCGCTGACCAGGTGGCCCCAGCAGATGTTGCGCCAGTAGGAGCCGCTCATGTTCTCCTGGAAGAACAGGTGATACATCCCGTTGTAATAGACCGGGGCGTGAGGCTCGTTCATCCAGTACTGATAGGGGCCGCCGTGATACTGGGGCTTGTAGATGTCCTCCGTCAGGATGTTTTGCAGCCAGATGTCGCTAAATTCGATTTCCGGCACATCGGCCTCGGCATAGGTCTCGGCCACCGTCTCCTCAGAGAGGGCGCTGGAGTACAGCTTCAGTTCGTCCATCAGGCCGCTGCACATATTGAGGTAGCCTACGCTCATCTGCTCTGCCTCGCAGGTGCGGCCCACCACCAGCTGCCGATTGGCGGCGGCGATGGCGCTGCCCTGTTCGATTTCCATGCTGCCGACGTTCTCGCCGTTGAGGTACAGGCTCATCAGGCCGTTCTCACCGTCAAATACCGCCGTGACGTAGTTCCACTCATACTTCTCCAGGTTGGCGTCGCCCCAGAGGGTCAGCCACTCCTCGCCGGTGCCCACCTCAAAGCAGAGCTTGCCGTACCGCTGGTAGCCCAGCTGGAAGCCGGTGCAGTTGTTCGTGGAGCACTGGGAGATGATGCCCGTAATCAGCTGGGTGCCGTTCTCCTGGGCGTAGGGGTCGTCCCACTCAAAGGTGCGGGGGGCGAACCACACGCTGATGGAGAAGGTGGAGCCCTCCACCTGGAGGTCGCTCTTGCTGTAAGTGATGCTGGTGGAGCTGCCGTCAAACAGCAGCGCCCCGCCGTACACCGCCGAGGTACGCCACTGGGGGTCCTGGCTGTCCATGTAAAGGGCGTTGGTGTAGACATAGTTCAGCTCGCCGTCCGGCAGGTTGCCGCTGGCGTCGGTGATGGTGGTGCCGGAGCCCTCGTCAAACGACAGGTAGAGCAGCAGGTTCTCGTCGCTGTCCGCCGAGCCGGACTCGCAGCCGGACAAAGCCACCACAAGGGCGGCGCAGACCAGCAGCAGCACGCTTAGTAGTTTTCTTCTCATTTCTCAGGTACCTCCTCTACAGCCCGGCCTTTTCCAGGACAGCGCTCATGGGCTGCACGCTGGAGATGCCGCCGTAGCTTTGGGTAGAGAGGCTTGCCGCGCAGCAGGCGAACCGGGTCACGGCCTCCAAATCTTCGCCGGTGAGTTCCTCCAGGGGCTTGCCCAGGGCCAGCAGACGGCTCAGGGCGCTGCCGCCGAAGATGTCCCCGGCGCCGGTGGTGTCCACCACCTGGATGCCCTTGGGGCTAACCACTCTGCCGGATACCGTCCCATTGGAATAATAGCAGCCCTCCGGCCCCAGGGTGACGAAAGCCAGGGTCACGCCATAGTCCCGGTGGAGCCGCTGGGCCCCCTCCTCCGGTGTGCAGCCCCACAGGAAGGCGACCTCTTCATCGCTGATTTTGACAATATCCGCCTGGGCGAGGCCCCACAGGATCTGCTTCTTCGCTTCCTCCAAATCCTTCCACAGAGGTTTGCGGAGGTTGGGGTCAAAGGAGATGATTTTGCCCTGCGCTTTCGCATAGGCCACCGCCTTTTGGGTGGCGGTACGCACCGGGTCGTCTGTCAGGCTGAGGGTGCCGAAGTGGAAGTCCCGGCAGTTGTCAATCAATTCCAGGGCCAGCTCCGTCTCCCGGAGCTGGGTGTCCGCGCCGGGCTTCCGGGCGAAGCTGAACGTCCGGTTGCCGGTGCTGTCCAGGGTGACGAAGGCCAGGGTGGTGAAATAGTCAGGGTCGGTGACGATGCCCTCCGTGGCAATGCCCGCCTGGGCCAGGGTGCCTAAGAGCAGCTTGCCGAAGGCGTCCTCGCCCACCTTGCCCAGCAGAGCGGTCTTGCAGCCATAGGCGGTCAGCGCCGCCAGCAGGTTGCCTGGCGCGCTGCCGGGATGGGCAGCCAGGGTGGGGTATCCGCCGCTGTCCGTGCCGGTGCAGGCAAAGTCGATCAGCGGTTCACCGATTGCGGTCACATCATACACAGTGCATTGCCTCCTATCCGTCCAGGGTCAAATCGTATTTTTCCAGCTCCATCATCACCTGTCCGCCGATGGCCTCAAAGCTGATGCCGTCTGCGGAAAATGGTGTGGTAAGCACGGTGGAGAGGGCCTGCTCCCCGCCGTTGACGAACACCTCCACGCTGCACCGGTCCAGCAGGATGCGCAGCTGGATGGCTCCGCCCTGGCTGCGCACCAGGCATTTCCGCTCGTGGATGAAGTCCCGATTGAAGCCGGAATGACCTCTGTCCACCCGCAGCACCGAGGTGCGGGGTTTGTAAGTAATCATGGTGTAGTGGGTGCTGTCATAGGCCACCTTGATGCGGAACATCTGGTAGGCGTCCGGCTGTCCGGGCCGGAGGGTCACGGTCATATCCACCACCCGTCCGGAAACCCCCGGCAGCACTACCTCGTCGCTGACCAGGGCGGAGTGGTACACTCTCCGGCCCCGCAGCGTCTCCAGCTCCCGGATGGGCTGCTGCATCAGCCGCCCGTCCTGAACGGACAGTTCCCGGGGGGTGCAAATCTGGCCGAACCAGCACCGCCCGGGGTGCTGCACCACGCAGGTGTCCCAGTTCTGCATCCAGGCCACCATAATGCGCCGCCCGTCGGGGGCGAGGACGGTCTGGGGGGCGTAGAAGTCCAGCCCATAGTCGATGGCCTGAAGGTCTTCCCGCTGAAACGCGCCGGTGTCCAGGTCCCGCTCCCCGATGAGGCACAACGTCCCGTTGCCGTTGTGAAATTCCAGCCCTACGGGGTTCATGTCCTGGGGGCTGACCAGCACCACCGTCTTGCCGTCCAGGGGGAACACATCCGGGCACTCCCACATCTTGCCGAACTCGTTGTAGCACCTGTCCAGCACCGTCTCCAGCTGCCAGTGGATGGCGTCCTCCGACCGGTAAACGGGCAGGGAGCCGCTGCCGTCCGCGGCGCGGTTGCCCACCACACACCGATAGGTGCCATCCGCCTCCTGCCAAAGCTTGGGGTCCCGGAAGTCATACCGGCTGCCGCCCTCCGGCAAATCCTTCTCGTCCAGCACCGGGTTGCAGTCCAGCTTCTCGTAGTCCAGGCCGTCGCCGATGGCGATGCACTGGGTCTGCACATCCTTGGTGCTGCCGTTGGGCTGCATCTCTCTGCGGACGCCGGTGTACATCAGCAGGTGCCGCCCGTCCGGCAGTTCGATGGCGGAGCCGGAAAAGCAGCCTGCCTCATCGTAGGGCTGATCCGGGGCCATGGCGCAGGGCAGATAAGTCCAGTGCAGCAGGTCAGGGCTGACCGCGTGGCCCCAGTGCATGGGCCCCCATTGGGTGCTGTAGGGGTGGTACTGGTAAAACAGATGGTACTGCCCCTTGTAGTAGGAAAACCCGTTGGGGTCGTTCATCCAGCCGATGCGGGGGTCAGGTGATAGCATGGCCTGGGGGACGGGGCGTTTCCGGGATATGGGCCCTCGTAATCGCGGGCCTTTTGCAGCGTTTCGCTTGTCATAAAGAGAGAGCCTCCAAAGTCGAAGTGATACGATTGCTCAGTCAAACGTGATTTTGTGTGAGAATCGGTATGAATCGGGATATTCGCCGTCCGTGCAGAGCAGAGCCCTGCACGGACGGGTGATTAGTCAAAAATGTTCTGTTCTGTCAGATTATTCGGCGGCGGCGACGTAACGGTCATAGGCAGCCTGGTAAACCTCCAGCAGCTCGTTGAGGCCGCAGGTGTTCTCCAGCTTGTCCAGATAAGCCTGCCACTCATCATCGGTGGGGCCGCCGTCCTTCAGCCACAGAGCTTCCTGCTCGGCAACGGCATCCTGGAAGTCGGTCTTGTAGAGGTCGATGGTTTCCAGCTCCTCAGAAGTGTACACGCAGTCCAGCGGGTAGGCGGAGGTGTCGGAGACGTAGGGCATCCAGTAATCATACAGGTCGGTCAGACGCTCGATGGCGCGGTCTTCCATGTAGAAGTACTCGCTGTAGTACTCGCTGAGGATCAGCTTGGGGCCATAGACCTCATAGTAGCTCTTCAGCTCGCCAGCGCCCTTGCCGTACAGCTCCTGGCTCTCCTCCTCGGAGATGGAGACCCACATGCCGTCCTCGTCCTGCTCGGTGAAGTAGGTGCCGATGGGGCCATACTGGAGCTGCATGACGATTTCGCCGTCATACCACTGGTCGAAGAAGGCCAGCAGGGCTTCGGGGTTCTCGCAGGCGGAGGTGATGTTCAGGTTGCCGCTGTTGGTAGCGCCGCCGGTGCGGAGGGTGACGTTATAGGTGCCGTCGGGGCCTTCCAGGATGGGCAGGAACACATAGTCGTCTGCGTAGTCGCCCATCAGCTCCTCAATGTACCACCAGGTGGACACGCCCACATAGCCCTGCTGGCACTTGGCTATCAGCTGGGTGTCGCTCTGGCTGAACATCTCCACGTCCATCAGGCCCTCAGCATACCACTCATGGAAGTAGGTCAGGCACTCACGATAGGCGTCGGTGACGCAGGCGAAGCTGACGGTGCCGGTGCTGTCCAGCTGCAGGTCGTTGCAGATGTCGTTGGTCCAGTTGGTGAAGCCGAAGCCAGCGTAGAAGATGTTCTGGCCCCAGCACCACTGGTCAAAGCCGGTGCTCATGGGGATGGTGGAGCCGGCCTCGTTGCCGTAATAGGTGGCGCTCATGTCGTTCTCAGCGAAGGCCACCAGGCAGTCATGGAGCTCATCCAGGGTGGTGGGGACTTCCAGGCCCAGGTAGTCCAGCCAGGCCTTGTTGATCATGCTGTACTGGGGGATGGAGTAGATGGAGTAGTCCTCATCAGCGCCGATACCGGCGGTACCCATCTGCTCGGCGGCGGGCAGGCCGTAGATGCAGCCGTCGCTCATGGTGATGGCGGAGCGAATCTCAGGATACTCCTCCAGGATGGCGGTCAGGTTGGGCATGGTCTCCTCGTTGATGTAGGGGGTCAGGTCGATGAAGGTGCCGTCTGCGCCGTAGTTGCTCAAGTCATAGTTGGAGAAGCCAACGCCCATGAAGGCGTCAGGCAGGGAGTCGCCGGCGATACGGATGTTCACCTGCTCACCCAGGGTATCAGAGGTCATGGTCTCCCAGTTGATGGTGATGCCCACGTTCTCCTGGAGCTCGTTCAGCACCTCGTTGTCGTCATAGCCGGGGGACAGCGCGGACTGGCCGCCCACGATGTCGAACTCGGTCTGAGTGGAGGCTTCACTGCTGTCGCCGGAGTTAGAGTCGCTGCTTCCGCCGCCGCAGCCGGTCAGCAGAGAGCAGGCCATGGCCATCGCCAGCAGCAGAGCCAGCAGTTTTTTTGCGTGCTTCTTCATAGTGGTTCATTCTCCTTTATAAAATGATGTATGTTTTTTGCACCGGCGCAAAGTAGCGCCGGATGTGCAAACGATGGGGTATCAGCCCTTCACAGCGCCAGCCATGAAGCCGGACTCGAAGTACTTCTGGACGAAGGGGTAGAATACCAGCATGGGGGCCGCAGCCACAATGATGGACGAGAATTTGATCATTTCCGTCAGCTTGTTCAGCTCGGCGTAGCCGCCAGAGATGGTGGACGCCTGGGCCGCGCTGGCGCTAGACTTGATCAGGATGGTGCGCAGCACCAGGGGCAGGGGTGCCTGGTCGGAGCTCAGGTAAATCATGGCGGTGAACCAGTCGTTCCAGTAGGCCACCATGCTGAACACCACCATGACCGCCAGGATGGGGCGGGACAGGGGGATGACGATGTTCCAGAACAGGCGCAGCTTGGAGGCTCCGTCGATTTCCGCCGCCTCCATCAGCTCCTTGGGGATGCTGTTTTCAATGTAGTTCCGGGCGATGATCATGTTGCCCACCGAAACGCCGCCAGGGAGGAACAGGGACCACATATTGCCCAGCAGGCCGGTGTCCTTGACCGCCAGGTAGGTGGGGATCAGGCCGCCGCCAAAGTACATGGTGATGATGAAGAAGATGCTGATAGCCGTTCTGCCGGGCATATCGTGCTGGCTCAGAGGGAACGCCACCAGGTAGATCATGGCCACGGAGAAAATGGTGCCGACCACGGTGTACTTGATGCTGTTCAGATAGCCGCTGACGATGCTGCTGTCGGCAAAGACTGCCTTGTAGCCGTCCAGGGTGAAGCCGCTGGGCAGGAGGAAGGTCTTACCTGCGTACACGTCATAGGGGTTGGAGACCGATGCCACCAGGACGTAGTACAGCGGGTAGGCGATGATCAGCATGATGATAGCGCAGAACACCACCAGAATGACGTCGCTGGTCTTGTCGGACAGGCCCTTGGTTCGTTTGACCGCTTTTGTTGTTGATGCCATAACTTCCGCCCCCTTTACACAAAGCTGACGTCCGAGGCTTTGGACGCGATTTTGTTGACGATAATCAGCAGGACGATGTTCACTAAGGTATTGAACAGGCCCACGGCTGTGGAATAACTGTATTTGGCGTTTTCAATACCCTGTTCGTAGACGTACACCGCGATGACGTCGCTGGTGGCCTTGTTCAGGTCGGTTTGCAGCAGCCAGACCTTCTCGAAGCCGATGTTCATCAGGCCGCCTGCGCTCATAATCAGCTGAATGACCGCCATGGGAATCAGCGCAGGAACGTCAATGTTCAGGATACGCTGGAACATGGATGCGCCGTCCACCTTGGCCGCCTCATACAGGCTCTTGTCCACGCTGGAGAGGGTGGCCAGGTAAATGATGGTACCCCAGCCTGCGTCCTGCCAGATGCCGGTGGAGATGTAGATGGTACGGAAGGCTCCGCTCAGGGTCAGGAAGTCTGTCTGCGTCCCCAGAATCAGGTTGATGAGGCCGCCGGACGGGCTGAGGAAGATGCGGATCATACCACAGATGACCATGGTGGAGATGAAGTGGGGGGGCGTACAGCACGGTCTGCACCACCCGCTTGAATCTGCTGAACCGAAGCTGGTTGATGGCCAGGGACAGGATGATGGGAACCGGGAAGCTCCACAGCAGGCTGTACAGGCTCAGCAGAACGGTGTTGCGAATCATACGCACACAGTTGGGGCTGCTGAAGAATCGCTGGAACCAGTAAAGCCCCACCCATTCGCTGCCCAGATAGCCCTTGCTGGCCTTAAAGTCACGGAAGGCGATCTGGATGCCGTACATGGGGACGTACTTGTAAATGATGGTGATGACCACCGGGATCAGCAGCAGCAGGTAAAGCTGCCAGTTGGCGGCCAGCCGGGTTTTCAGGGGCACCTTGTGGACAGCCTGCACCGCCCCGGCCTGCGCCTTTTTTGAGGTCTTTGCACTCACTTGTTTGCTCACTCCTTTTCTGTTCTTGCTACGGAAACAGGTACTTGCTTCTGAATCGCTATCATCTCCCCCTCACGGTTTTTGGTGCTGTTTTCCAAGAATGGAAAAACGTTTCATATTTTCTCTATAAGAAAAACGAATGGCACAGCTGCCAGAAAACAGCCGCTTACACTCGCGTGAAACGTTTTTTATTCCTGCTAGCAATAGAATACACATTTCCGAAAGCTTTGTCAATGGTTTTTTTTGAGAAAAAATGCACTTTCGTCGATATTGACAATTTTTAAGTTTCATTTTTGTGCAAAATACAAAATAGGTTGTTGTGAAATCGTTTCATAAAATTTCGTGAAACCCCTTTACAAACGGAAAGGAGAGGTGTATAATAGTTTCATCAACAAGGACGGAGATAGATGTTTTCCGTCCACTATCCATTGTTTTCTGTGAAACGTTATCCATTTTATTACATGAAATCGGCCCGCATTTCACCGGGCCGTGGGAAAAGAAACAGAGAAATGAGGTGTTCCTTATGACAAAATATGATTCCGCCCCCACCATGAAGGACGTGGCAAAGGACGCGGGGGTGTCCCTGGGCACCGTGTCCAAGGTGGTCAACGGCCTCCCTGTGGGAAAGGTCTACCAGCGGAAGGTGGAGGCGTCCATCCAGAAGCTGAACTATCAGGTGAACAGCTACGCCAAGGGGTTAAAGACTAACAAGACCTATACGGTGGCCTTCCTGGTGCCGGATACCTTTAACCCCTTCTTCGGCTGGATGACCTATTACATCAACCGGGAGCTGGAGAAGCGGGGCTACCGGATGCTGCTGTGCGCCACCAACGCGGACACCAGGATGGAGCAAAGCTACATCACCATGGCCCAGCAGAACAAGGTAGACGGCATCATCTGCCTGTCCTACAACGAGGGCCTGCAAGTGCAGGAGGGCCTCCCCTTCGTGACCATTGACCGGCATTTCAGCGGCTCCATCCCCTGCGTATCCAGCGACAACTTCAGCGGCGGTCAGATGGCCGCCCAGCGGCTGGACGAGCTGGGCTGCCGCCATGTGGCCTTCCTCAGTGTCGGCTCCCCCCTGGTCAACGAGACGACGAAGCGGGGGGACGGCTTCCTGAGTTACTGCGCCAGCCACGGCCTGGCCTATGAGCTGCTGCGGCTGTACGACGGCGCGCCCTTCTCCGAGTTTACCGACTTCCTGCAGCAGCATCTGGCCGGGGAAGCCCCCGTTGACGGCATCTTCTGCGTGAACGATTCCCTGGCGGTCAAAATCATCCGCTACCTGAGGGAGCAGGGGGTACGGGTGCCGGAGGATGTGCAGGTCATCGGTTATGACGGCGTGAAGGATTACATCACGGAGGACTACCATTGCTCCACCATCATTCAGCCGCTGGACAAGATGGCGGAGGTCAGCGTGGATATGTTGCTGTCGCAGGACTGGTCCAACACGCCGACGCTGGTTTGCCTGCCCGTCACCTACGCCTCCGGCGGCACTACAAAGGAGTGAACGCAAATGCCCAGCGAATATGCCAAATGGTTACAACGGAACGTCACCCCGGAGGAACAGGGGCCGGAGCCAGGCAAGTGGGACAAATTCCGCACCTGGATGCGGTACAACTGGGGCATCGTCCTGTGCATCGTCATCGTGATAGGCGTGGGCATCTCCATCGTGTGCAGCGCGTTGGGGGTGGGCCAGGTCAAGCCGGACTATCAGGTGGCCTATGTGGGTACCGATGCGCTGCCGGATGATACGGTGGCCGCCTTGCAGGACGCCCTGGCGGCTCTCGGCTCCGACCTGAACGGGGACGGCCAGGTGGTGGTGCAGGTGAACCAGTACTACACCACCTCCGACACGGAGGACGAGACCGGAGCCATGACCGCCTATGCTTCCGAGGTGTCCCTGATTGCCGACATCAACGACTGCGAGAGCTACTTCTTCCTGGTGGAGGACCCGGACGACTTCCAGACCAAGTATCAGCTGCTGGCCACCGAGGACGGCGGCTGCCCGGAGGAGACGGACACCGACGGGCTGGATAAGGTCTATCAATGGGCAAGCTGCCCGGTGCTGTCCGGCATCGACCTGGGGGAGTACACCATCTCCGTGCTGGGGGAGACGGCCACCGGCGACAGCAATGAGCTGGTGCAGACCCTGTACCTGGGCCGCCGGTGCTTCTACCTGGAGGACACAGTGGACAATTTGGAGGGCTGCGAAGCCCTGTGGGACGCCTTGACGGAGGGGGCTGTGCGATGATGAAACGGATGAACTGCTTATTCCTGTGCGTGGCGCTGGTGTTCTGCCTGACCGGCTGCGTGCAGCAGGCCCCCACCACCACCAACGAGGGGGCAGACTGGGACACGGACTGGACGCTGGTGGGCACCACCCTGGGGATTGAGGAGCCGGGCAACGGCCTGACCCTGCTGGACAACAAGGACGCCCTGACCGCCTCCGGCCTGTACTACGCCGCCTGGGTCATCGGCGAGGCGGAGGACTACGTCAACACGGACGGGGACACCATCGACCTCTATGACGCCCAGCTCTATGTGCTGCTACAGGACTGTGACGACGAGACCGCCGCCCAGACCAGCGTAGACGGCTGGCAGGCCCAGGAGGAGGAAGCCTACAACGTCCTCAGCGTGGAGACGGCCACCTGCGCAGACCAGACCTTCACCATCCTGATTTACGAGACGGCGGACGAGGAGAACCCCTACGCCTCCGGCGTGTCCGCCTTCACCGCCTATCAGAACCACGCTATCAACGTGGAGCTGGCCTGCCAGGACGGTTTTGACGGCGACGCATACGCCATTTTAACGGAATTTCTAGAGGGCTTCCACTACGCGGAATAAAAAGGAAAGGAGCGCCCATTATGGCACTGTTTTTTGCGGACGACGATTACCCCTCCGGCGGCCGAAAGACCGGCTTCAACCGGTACCGGGAGGTGCTGGAGCAGAACTTTGTTTCCTACATCCTGGCGGGGCTGCTGACGCTGGTCGGCTTCCTGCCCTTCGCCCTGGGCAT
This sequence comes from Clostridiales bacterium, assembly GCA_021200895.1. Classification (GTDB taxonomy): domain Bacteria; phylum Bacillota; class Clostridia; order Oscillospirales; family Oscillospiraceae; genus Onthomonas. The sequence continues at coordinate 13,076 of JAJQFX010000151.1, forward strand.
GATTTACGCCGTCCTGTCCACCAGCGCGCTGGTGATGCTGGTGTCCGCTCTGGTGGGCGGGCTGTTTGCCGGCCCGGCGCTGTACGGCCTCTATGACCTGATTTTACGCACCCTGCGGGACGCCCCCGGCAAGTGGTGGGGCAACTATAAAAAGGCGCTGAAGGAGAACTGGAAGGCCGCCCTGCTGCCCGGCGTGGTGCTCTGCCTGTTCCTGGGGGTGGCGATTTTCGCGGTGCTGCTGATGTTCTGGTGGGCGGAGGTGTTCCCTGGCTGGGGCACCATCGTCATCTCCCTCCTCAGCGTGCTGCTGGGCACCATGCTGCTCACCACCTACTGGCCCCAGCTGGTGCTGTTCCAGCAGTCCGGCTTCGTGCGTTTCAAAAATTGCCTGCTGTTCTGCATGAAATATTTCTGGCACACCCTGGGGGTGGCCGCCCTCCAGGTGGCCTTCTGGGTGCTGATGGCGCTGCTGCTGCCCTGGTCCGTCCTGGTGCTGCCCATCATCGGGATGTGGTTCATCCTGTACCTCGTCAACTTCCTGCTCTACCATGATTTGGACACCGCCTTCCAGCTGGAGAAAACCCTGCGGGAGCAGATGCCGGAGCAGGCTCCCCTTTATGAGGAGGAGGAACCGGAGGAGGAGGACGGCGTATGACGGAACCCCTGGTACGCAATCACACGGAAATCACCCTCCGCCTTTTCCGGGAGGGGGCCCGCCCCCAGCTGCGGCAGAAGTACAACCGCATGACGGTGACGGTGGCGCTGGCCCTGCTGGCAGCGCTGGCGGTGCTGGCAGTGCTGATGTGGTTTCTGTCCGGCAGCTTCTCCGCCCTGGGGATGGAGGCGGTGCTCTATGTGCTGATTCTGGGCTGGATCCGCATTGCCCTGCCCCGGACGGAGTGCAGGCGGGCCTATCAGGCCATGGTCAACCGGTGCGGCGGCGGCACCCCCTGCCGGGAGCTGCTGTTCTACGAGGACTGCCTGCTGGTGCAGCCGGAGATGGAGGAGGCCATTTCCATCCCCTATGAGGCAGTCACCGCCGTCCGGGAGACGAAGCACGCCCTGACGCTGTCCTACACAGAGGGCGCAACGGTGCTGATAGACAAGGCCGGATTCCTCCAGGGCGGCGTGGAGGACGTGCGGGCGCTGCTGGCGGGCGCAAAGAATGCCTGATTCCCCTGTAACAGGTTTTGAGGAACCTCCGAGCGTCGGAGGTTCCTTATTTTTCTCTTGCATCTCAGCCGCCCATCGGTTATAATGCCGTTGTATGCCCGAACCAGCGCGGAATGGGGTCAGAAGCCCCGCGAGTCGGTCACTGTGAGACGCCCTCAGAGGCGGTCAGTCAGATACGCGCCGGGCATCTCCGTCCTGCCGGAACCGGGATGGAGGACATGGCAGAGGGGTCTTTGCGCCCTTTTCCTGATTTCCAGCTACGGAAACGGTGCCATCTCCTGTGCCGCAAGCATGGTTCCGCAATTTATGGAAAGAAGGAACTACCCATGAAAACTCACAACTACCGTATCCTGTCCCTGCTCACTGCGCTGATGCTGTCCCTGGCCCTGCTCACCGGCTGCGGCAGCTCCGCCGACGCGGACGCCTCCCAGTCCTCCGGCAGCGCCAATGCCAGCGTGGTCACGGAGGACGCCTCCGCCAGCGCCGCAGCTGAGGAATCCGCCGCCCAGGCGGAAGGCAGCGATGCCGAAGCCGAGGCAAGCGCTACCGAGGCCGAGACGAAGCACATCACCCTGACCGTCACCTATGAGGACGGCAGTAGCGACAGCTACGAAATCGACACCGAGGCCGACTACCTGAAGGACGCCATCGACACCACCGTGGAGCTGGGCGGCGAGGAGAGCGATTACGGCTTCTACATCACCTCCGTCAACGGCGTGGAGGCCGACTATGACGCCGACGGCGCATATTGGGCCATCTATGTGAACGATGAGTACGGCTCCTACGGCGTAGACAGCCAGCCCGTCACCGACGGCGACAGCTTCGCCCTGGTGTATGAGGTCTACTAAGCCAGGCCTCGCCGTTCGGGATGTCACCTTCCTGGCCCTGGCCACAGCGCTGATATTTGCCCTGCAAATCGCCCTGGCCAGTTTGCCCAATATCGAAGTGGTGTCTCTGCTGGTCCTGCTATACACCCTCCACTTTCGGGCCAAAGCCCTGTTCATCATCTACGCATTCGCCCTGCTGGAAGGGGTGTGGTACGGCTTCCATATCTGGTGGGTCATGTACCTGTATGTGTGGACGATCCTCTGGGCGGTGGTGATGCTGCTGTCCCGGAAGGGGCGCAAACACGGGGCCTTCCTCTGGGCCACAGTCAACGGGTTGTACGGCCTGGCCTTCGGCTTCTTCTGCTCCTTCCCCTATGTGGCTATGGGAGGCGTGAAGATGGCCTATAGCTGGTGGCTGGCCGGGCTGCCCTTCGACGCGGCCCACGGCGTGGGAAACTTTGTGACGGCGCTGGTGCTGTTTGTGCCCTTAGACCGGGCGCTGGGGTTCGTGCTGAAACCGAGAACGGAATAACAGAAGCTGCGGCGTGGGAATCTGCGCCGCAGCTTTTTCCTTCCGCTTGTCTCAGGCGGGGAAGTGTGGTATAATCATCATAAACAACGCCCCACCCCATCTACACACCAGGAGAACACCATGACCGAATACTATATCCCCACAGGCCCGGGCGACGCGGAGTATGTGGAGAAGCGCTCCCGCTTCCTGGGCAAGGTGCGCTCCGTCGCCTCCGAGGCGGAGGCCCGGGCCTTTATCGACGCCATGAAAAAGCAATACTATGACGCCCGGCACAACTGCTGGTGCTACCTGCTCCGCAGCGGCGTCATGCGGTACAGTGACGACGGGGAGCCCCAGGGCACTGCCGGTCAGCCCATGCTGGAGGGGTTCTCCCGGTCGGGGGTGACGGACACGGTGTGCGTGGTGACGCGGTACTTCGGCGGCGTACTGCTGGGGGCGGGGCATCTCCTCCGGGCCTATCAGGGGACGGCCAAGCTGGCGCTGGACGCGGCGGGCATCTCCGTGGTACGGCGCTGGGTAAAGGTGGAACTGGCCTGCGGCTACAGTCTGTTCCAGAAGCTGAGCCTGGAGGTCAGCGCCGCCGGGGGCGTGGTGACGGATACGGACTACGGCGCGGACGTGACCCTCCGCGCCCTGCTGCCGGAGGAGCAGGAGGCGGCCTTCGCCGCCCACATTCTGGACGTGACGGCGGGCACCGTCCGCGCCGTCACCGTAGGCGAGACGGAACAGGCGGTAGCACTGGAAACAGGAAAAGCGAGGCAAACGTAATGGAACTGAAACCCTATCTTCACAACGTAAAATACTATGAGACGGACCAGATGGCCGTCGTCCATCACTCCAACTATATCCGCTGGTTCGAGGAGGCCCGCATCGACTATATGGCCCAGGCGGGCATCGATTACGCCGCCATGGAACAGCGGGGCTTCATCATCCCGGTGGTGGGGGTCAGCGCGGAGTATAAGACCATGACCCACTTTGGGGACACGGTAGCCATCACCCTGCGCATCACCCGGTACAACGGCATCCGCTTCCTGTGCAGCTACGAGGTGCGGGACGCGGCCACCGGCGAACTGCGCACCACCGGCACCAGCGAGCATTGCTTTATCGACCGGGAAGGCCGCATCGTCAACCTGAAACGGAAGGCCCCCGACCTGCACGAGAAGTTTCAGGCGGTGCTGGAGGCCAGCGGACAATAGCGGCGTTTCCCCTCAAAAACAAAATCCCTCCTGGATACCAGGAGGGATTTTTTCTCGTTCTGCGTTATAGTGCTTTTTCCATCAGGTAAAACCGGCCCATCTGCCAGTCCACCTCCCCCACCTGGGTGAATCCGGCCCGCCAGTACAGCCGCACGGCGGCAAAGTTCCCGCTGAACACATCCAGCCGGATGGCCCGAATGGGCGTCGGCCTCAGCGTTTCCTCGATGTGGCGCAGCGTCTGCTTCCCGACACCCTGATGCTGGAAGTCCGGGTGGACGCACAGCCGGTGGAGGACGGCAAAGGGGCCTTCCGTCTGCCAATAACCGTTCTGGTAATCCTCATCGCAGCTCTGATCCAGCGCGTAGTGGACGGCGATGCGTCCCCCAGCCCGGCCCACATAGAGTTGATTCCTGGCGATGTCTGATTGGAAGTCCTCCCGGGTGGGATAGCGCTCATTCCACTGCTCGACGCCCGACGCCCGCAACGCGGCGGTGGCGCTCCGCGCCACCGCGCACACTTCGTTCAAATCCTCCGCAGTCGCCCTTTCATAGCTTAGCTGCATCGTACCACTCCTCAACAAAACGCCCCTCCGGGGCCGTCTCTTTTTATTAGTATATCTTATTTTTTAGCAAAAAGCAATCCTTCCGCACAAAAAGAACCCCCGCCGTCCGGCGGGGGTTCGCAGGTTCTTTCAGACACGCTGCTGCTATCAGAAGATGCGGCGGACGGCCAGAATGGTTTTGTAGTTGACCGAGTTGTATGTAATGCCATACTTGGAGCCAAGGGCGCTGAGCAGCTTGCCGTTGCCGGCGTAGATGCCCACGTGGCCGCTGTAGCACACGATGTCGCCCACCTGCATATCGGACACGCTGACCGCCTTGCCCACGCTGCGCATACTGGAGGAGCTGTGGGGGAGGGAGACGCCGAAGTGGGCGTACACGCTCTTGACGAAGCCGGAGCAGTCACAGCCGCTGGTCAGGCTCGTCCCACCCCACTTGTAGGGGTTGCCCACAAACTGCTGGGCATAGGCCAGCACTGCCGCCCCTGACTTGGAGGAGCCGGAGCTGCTGGAGGAGCTGCTGGAGCTGGAAGAACTGGAGCTGCTGGAGGAACTGCTGGAACTGGAAGAACTGGAGGAGGAACTGGACGTGGTGGCGTGAGTGACCACAGTGACGCCGTCTGTGGTTTCCTCCGTATAAGAGGCGTTGATGTAGCCGGTAACGCCGTCATAAGTGACCTTATACCAGCCGTTCACCATGTCGGAGACAGCCACCACAGCGCCCTGGGGAATGCTGCCCAGTTTGGTGCTGCTGGTGCTGGCGTCAGAGCGGATGGCCAGGTTGGTGGCGGTGATCCTCGCCCGATCCGGATAGGCCTGATAGCCGCTGGACGTGGTGGCGGAGACGTAAGCGCCGTTGGCGTAGCCGGTGAAGCCGTCATAGGTCACCAGGTACCAGTCGCCCACGGTGCCCTCTACCTCCAGAAGTTCGCCGCAGGGAATCATGGTCAGCCTGGCATAGTCCGTACCCGCGCCGGCCCGCAGCGTCAGCTGGGTGGCCGTGACCTGGATGTAACCGGAGTCAATGCTGTCCGTCACCTTCACATAGTCTGCGGAGACGTAGCCGCTGTATCCGTTGAAGATGGCGCTGTACCAGCCGTCCTCCTCTTTGCTGGTGATTTGGAAGGTGACGCCCGCCGGGATGGTGGTCAGCTTTTCGCCGTCCATGCTGGGCGTTTTCCGCAGGTTCAGGTAATCCGCCGTCACCGTGCCGTAGCCCACGCAGGTGGAGGTCTCATCCATGCTGACGCACTCGCTGACCACATAGCCGCTTTCCTCGCCGCTCTCCACCTTATACCAGCCGTCTGTGGAATCGTAAATCTCCACGTCGTCCCCCTTGCTGGCCAGGCCGACGATTTCGGCATCATTGTCAGCAGAGGTTCGGATAATCAGGGAGCGCACGGAGACAGTGCCGCTGCCGATGGCGTTGACATCCAGATAGTCGCACAGCACATAGCCCTCCAGCGTTTCCCCGTCGGAACTGGTGTAGGAGACCTTCATCCATCCGTTGCTGTCCGCTTCCTCCAGCACAGTGACGATGATGCCCTCGCTGAGGGTGATTTTTACGTCAGAATCCTTGGTGGCGGAGGCTCTCAGCCGGACGCCAGAGGCGCTGACGGTGGCCGTGCTGGTCACCTTATCGGAGATGGCGCTGGTCGTCTCAGATGTATCTTCTTTGGCGTCGGCATCATCCTCGCTGTCAGAGGAACTGTCCTCCTCGCTGTCGGCGTCAGAATCCGCGTCCTCCCCGGAAGCGGCTTCCTCGGCGTCAGCGGCTTCCTGGGTATCGTCCGCTTCGGCTTCGCTCTCGCTTTCCTCCGCGTCGTCAGAAGCCTCCTCCGCGGAGGACGGGAGATTCAGATACTCGCTGAGGATATAGCCGGTGCCGCTGCTTCCGCTGCTGTCAGTGTAGGAAACCTCGACCCATCCGTTGCTGTCCGCTTCGGAAAGCAGGGTCACCACATCGCCGCTGGTAAGCATGGTCAGCGAGTCGGAATCGACGCTGGCGCTTCGCCGGACGCGGACGCAGTCTGTATTCACAGTCGCGGTATCCACCGCCACAGCGGAGACTGCCAAACATACGACCATTGCGATTGCCAGCATGAGGGAACAGAGTGATTTCGTCAATCGTTTCATTGGTATGGGTACCTCCGTCTTTCTATATTCCGGAAGGCCCGTCTGGGGCAAAAAGCGGGACGCTCAGCCGCGGGCCAGTTGACGTTCCAGCCAGACGCTGCCAAGATCCATCGCGGCGTAGAGGTTCCCCCGTTCGCCCTTCTTCACAATGCGGTCGCGGCCCTTCAGTTCCGCCGCCGTCAACTGTAATTGAATCCCGACCCTTGTCGCAACATCTAAATCGCCAACCTTCTTTGTGGCGAGCACCTGGAACATGATGATATACTTATCGGACATACTTCCGTAGTAAATCAAATTGTCTTTCCTGCACAGTGGACGGCCTTTATAGCTCAGAGTCATTGTCTTTGCATCCGCCATTTCAAGTACCTCCTTCAAACTTGTAACCAAATTGTAACACATTGTCTCCATGTTGTCAATCTTTTGTAACCGCCAATTTGCACCAATTCCTGCCCGCTTTTCTGCAAAAAATGCACAGAGAAGCCCTTCCAATGGCAAATAAACAAACAAAATAGGAGTCCCCCGAAAGGAAGGCTCCTACCGTTTCGTCAAAACCGCATTGCAGCGCTCAGACCCCGAGATAATAGCGCACCAACTCCTGCAACAGCTCATCCCTGTCCAGCTGCCGGATCAGGGTGCGGGCGTTGTTAAAATTGGTGATATAGGTCGGGTCTTCGGACAGGATGTAACCCACGATTTGATTGATGGGGTTATAGCCCTTCTCCTGCAATGAAGTGTATACCTCTGAAAGCACCTTGCGCGTCTTATTCTCTTCCATATTAGAAAGGCTAAAGCGGCGCGTGTAATCAAGATCAGACATAAGAATCGGACCTCCATCGGCTAAGCCTGGCAGCGCACAATACGCTACGATGAGTACATTGTAACCCAAAGTTGCCAAAAAGTAAAGGGCAGACTTGAAATTTTCTCCCGTTCTTT